>OMYD01000026.1 GCA_900315195.1 uncultured Eubacteriales bacterium
AAAGCAAAACGGTCTGCTTATAGACGCAACCTGCGGAAGAAAGTGCAAGTCGGTTCTCATCACCGAAAGCAATCATGTGGTTCTGTCCGCTGTTTCGTGTGAGACCATTCAGAACCGCGCCGAGGAAAGCGAGGATTAAGATGACTAAAGAAAAGGGAAAGCTGGTGCTCTACACAGGCTGTTCGGGCGTGGGCAAGGGCACTATTATGAAGGAGCTTTTAAAGCGCGACCCGTCGATAAGGCTGTCGGTGTCAAACACCACACGCAAGCCCCGCGAGGGCGAGATCGACGGCGTGCACTACAACTTTGTATCGCGCGAGGATTTTATCAGGCTCGCCGACGCCGACGGTTATATCGAGTACGCCGAGTACTGCGAAAACCTCTACGGAACGCCGAAGCGGCACGTTGAGGAGCTGCTCTGTCAGGGCTTCAATGTCTTTCTTGAAATCGAGGTCAAGGGCGGGCTCCAGGTAATGGAAAAGTACCCCGATGTGCTCAGTATCTTTATTCTTCCGCCGTCGCTTGAGGAGCTTGAGCGAAGGCTGCGCGGACGCGGTACTGAGGCAGAGGAGGTTATCCTCAGCCGCCTTGCCGAAGCGGAAAACGAGCTAAAAATAGCCGAAAAGTACAAGTACCGCGTAATAAACGACGAGCTTGACAAGGCTGTTGACGAAGTGCTCGAGATTTTACACAAACACGCTTAACATCGCCGATATCCGGCGGTCGATAATATTAATAATATTGATAAAGGAGATAATATTTATGCATAAGATCGACGTAGATGAATTATTTGAGGGCAAGCAGAGCAAGTACGCTCTTGTAGTAGGCGTTTCAAAGCGCGCAAGACAGATTACCAGCACCTTTGAGGAGGAGGGCACGATCACCGAGGATAAGCCCGTTCTTCTCGCTATCGACGAAATCAAGAACCACGAAATCAGCCTCTACGAGCCCGACGAGGATGAGCTTTAATCCGATAGCGAAGGTTGCCGTTGAAAAGGCGGCGTTTTCGTTTGACAGGGAGTTTGACTACAGTGTGCCGGAGCGCATAATAAACGACTGCGCTGCGGGCAAGCGCGTGCTCGTGCCGTTCGGCAGGGGCAACAGCCGCCGACAGGGAATCGTGACGGAGATTTCACAGGGCACTGCCCCCGAGGGCGTAAAGGAGATAATCTCGGTGCTCGATACCGAGCCCGTTCTCTCGGAAAAAATGCTCGGCGTTGCGCGCTTTATGAAGGAGCATTACTTCTGCACGCTTTACGACGCTGTAAAGACCATGCTGCCCACAGGCATCAACTACAAGGTTACTACGGTTTACGGCGTCCGCTCGGCGGATGAAGAGCCCGAGCTTGACGGCGAGCGCCTGAGAATTTACGAATATCTCAGAAAAAGGCGAGGGGCAGTAAAGCTTGAAAAGCTGCTTGACGACTTCGGACTCGGCGACAGCTCCGTTTTGGACGAAATGGCTCACGACGGTATACTCTATAAGTCTGACGAGGCGTTCCGAAAGATAAACGACGCCGTTATGAAGATGGCGGCGCTGTCGCCTCAGGTAGATTTATCCTCGATAAAGCTCAGCCCAAAGCAGCGCGAAATAGCCGAGCTGCTCGAGATGACGGGCGCGGCGTCTGTTAAGGAGATCCGCTATTATACGGGCGTTTCCGATTCGGTCATCGACGCCCTGTTCAAAAAGGGCGTTATTTACTTTTTTGACGAGGAGGTTTTCCGCACCGAGGAGCTTCACGCCGACGAAACCGCCGAGCCGATTTTGCTTTCCGGCGAGCAGCAGAACGCGTGCGACAACCTTTTCCGCGAGTACCGCGATGAAAAGCCGCATGTAAGCCTGCTTTACGGCGTTACGGGGTCGGGAAAGACCAGCGTGTTCATAAAGCTTATCGAGCGCGTAATTTCCGACGGCAGGGGCATTATCGTAATGGTGCCCGAAATATCGCTGACACCTCAGTTTGTGGCGCAGTTCGCAAGGCGCTTCGGCGACAAAATCGCCGTTTTCCACAGCGCTCTTTCGCTGGGCGAGAGGCTTGACGCCTACAAGCGCGTCAAAAAGGGATTGGCGCAGATTGTAATAGGAACGCGAAGCGCTGTTTTCGCGCCGTTTGACGATTTGGGGCTCATTATAATGGACGAGGAGCAGGAGTACAGCTATAAGTCCGAGAGCGCCCCGAGGTACCACGCGCGCGAGATTGCGATGTTCCGCTGCGCCCAAAATAACGGCCTTTTGGTGCTCAGCTCCGCTACACCCGGCGTTGAAACCTATTACTACGCCAAAAGCGGCCGCTATTCGCTGAATACGCTTACAAAGCGCTTCGGCACGGCGGTTTTGCCCGAGGTTATCACCGCGGACATGAACAACGAAATACAGGGCGGCAACGCCTCGGGCTTTTCCGATGTGCTGCTGCAAAACATTGAATATAATCTGGAGCACGGCAGGCAGTCCATTCTGCTGCTTAACCGAAGAGGACATAATTCGTTTGTCACCTGCACTCAGTGCGGCGAGCCCGTAACCTGTCCGAATTGCTCCATTTCACTGACATACCACAGCCGCAACAACCGCCTTATGTGCCATTACTGCGGTTATTCAGTGCCCTATAAAAACGAGTGCCCCACCTGTCACGCCAAGTCGCTCAGGCTGGGCGGCACAGGTACCCAGAAGGCTGAGCAGGACATAGCGGCGATTTTCCCCGACGCGCGTATTCTGCGCATGGACACCGACGCCACTTCCTCAAAGTCGAGCTACGAAAAGTTGATTTCCGCATTCTCACGCGGCGAATATGATATTCTTGTCGGAACTCAGATGGTGGCAAAGGGGCTTGACTTCCCGAACGTAACGCTTGTCGGCGTTTTGAACACCGACCAAATGCTCTACGCCGACGACTACCGCAGCTACGAGCGCTCGTTTTCGCTGCTGACTCAGGTAGTCGGAAGAAGCGGCAGGGGAGACAGCAAGGGCATGGCGGTTATCCAGACCTTCACACCCGATAATCTTATTATCTCAATGGCGGCAAAGCAGGACTACGACACATTCTACCGCACCGAAATACAAATCCGCGAGGCAATGCTTTATCCGCCGTTTGCGGACATCTGCCTTGTCGGCTTTGTGGGCGAAAACCAACCGCTTACACTAAAGGCGGCTAATGAGTTTTTGAGGGAGTTTACGGAGCTTGCCAAGAAGGACTACTCAAAGCTTCCAATAAGGATTCTCGGCCCTTCTCCCGCGCTTGTGGTCAAGGTCAGCAATAAATACCGTTATAAGCTTATAATTAAATGCAGAAATAACCACGCGTTCAGACAGCTTTTGTCGTCGGTGCTCATAAAATTCGGAGAAAACCGCGAATTTGCGAAAGTTACCGCCTACGCGGATATGAACGCACTTATTTGTTAAATATAGTATAGAAGGACGATGAAACATGGCAATCAGGAATATTGTTAAGGACGGCGACGATATTTTAGTGAAAAAATGCAGGAATGTTGTAAAATTTGATAAGAAGCTGCACACTCTGCTTGACGACATGGCTGAAACCATGCACCGCGCAAACGGCGTTGGCTTGGCGGCTCCTCAGGTGGGGATTCTGCGCCGGGTGGCTGTTATCGACACAATCCCCGAGCAGAATCAGGTTATTGAGCTTGTAAACCCCAAAATCATCGCGTACAGCGGCGAGCAGGAGGGTTGTGAGGGCTGCCTGTCGTTCCCGGGGCAGTGGGGCATTGTAAAGCGTCCCAACTATGTAAAGGTAAAGGCTCAGGATCGCTTCGGCGAGGAATTTGAAATAGAGGGCAAAGAGCTGCTGGCGCGCGCCTTCTGCCATGAAATCGACCACCTCGACGGCGTAGTTTTCAAAGAGGTAGCCGACAGAATGCTCACAAAGAAAGAGATCGAGGAAATGAATGGTTAGTGGTTAGTGTGGAGTTGAATTGTAAGGTTTCTGCCACAGAGAGCCTCCTTTTATAAAGGAGGTGGCACGGCATTTATGCCGTGACGGAGGATTTCAATGGCAGTTGTCAGCCGCTAAATGAAAGGTTATTCGATATTGCCGATGTTTGGGATAATATCGTAGCGACAGGGCTTGCCCCTGTCAGGATGCAGCGGCAGATGTTAACCTACAGCAGATATGTTTCTTTGTGAGGAAAACATTGCTCGGGAGGCGGCAAGCACCTCCCATACGAATGTATCGGATAGGTTTGATATAAGCAGAAACCCAGCTGACAATTCAATTCCGCATTCCGCATTCCGAATTCCGCATCAACTCCACTATCAACACTCCAAACTCAAAAGGTGAGGTTTTATGAAACTTGTATACATGGGCACGCCCGATTTCGCGGTGCCCGCACTTGAAAAGCTTGCGCAGGTTCACGACGTTGCTGCCGTGTTCACCCAGCCCGACAAGCCCGTCGGCAGAAAGCAGATTTTAACTCCGCCCGACGTAAAGGTATGCGCTCAGCGGCTTGGAATCACCGTTTGCCAGCCGCCCTCAATGAAAACCGACGAGGCGCTTGAGCTGCTTAAAGGCTTCGCGCCCGATGTTGTAGTTGTCGCGGCCTACGGTCAGATCCTTCCTAAATCGGTGCTCGATGTGCCGAAATACGGCTGCGTAAATATCCACGGCTCTCTGCTGCCTAAATACCGCGGAGCGGCGCCTATTCAGCAGGCTGTTTTAAACGGCGACGCGGTTACGGGCGTAACCACAATGCTGATGGACGTCGGACTTGACACTGGCGACATTTTAATGAAAAAAGAGCTTGAAATCGGCGAGAACGAAACCTCGGCGGAGCTTTTTGACAGGCTGTCGCGCTTGGGCGGCGAGCTTATTCTCGAAACGCTGACGGCGCTTGAAAACGGCACGGTTACGCCTCAAAAGCAGGACGAGTCTCAGGCCACCCAAACTTCAAAAATCGACAAAAGCCTTTGCCCGATCGATTTTTCTAAATCATCGCTTGAAATCCACAACCAGATCCGCGGGCTTTATTCATGGCCTATTGCCACCGCTCAGATCGCGGGCAAGCGCGTTAAGATCCACAAGGCGCGCAAGGCTAAGGGCAGCGGCAGGGCAGGCACGGTTTTAAGCGTCAAGCCGCTTGTTGTCGCGTGCGGTGAGGGCGCTATTGAGATTCTTGAGCTGCAGCCCGAGGGCAAAAAGCGCATGACTGCCGAGGCTTTTGCCGCAGGTCACGCTCTTAAACGCGGCGATACTCTATTATAATTCTTCTGGAGAAATTTATGTTTTACTTTGATTACACCTATATTTTATTTATGATTCCCTGTATTATAATCACGCTTATCTGTCAGGTGCGCGTCAAAACGGCGTTTTCCAAGTACGCGGGCATACCGAATTCTCGCGGGATGACAGGCGCTCAGGCGGCGGAATATGTGCTGCGCCAAAACGGCGTAACCGATGTCCGCATCGAGCCTGTACAGGGAAAGCTTACCGACCACTACGACCCGCGCACAAATGTTATCCGCCTTTCCGAGGCGGTTTACAACGTCAATTCCGTCGCGGCTGTGGGCGTTGCGGCTCACGAGGCGGGCCACGCGGTTCAGACCGCCAAAAACTACACCCCAAACAAAATCCGCGGCGCTATTCTTCCGGCAGCGCGCATAGGCTCAAGTATAAGCTGGATCCTTATAATGCTCGGCTTCCTGTTCGCGTACAGAAGCGGCTCCAACCCCGTGGGAATGTACCTTTTATACGGCGGAATAATTCTGTTCTCGGCTTCGGTGCTGTTTACGGTTGTTACTCTGCCCGTTGAGTTTGACGCGTCGCGCCGGGCTCTGAAGTGTATCCGCGAGGGCAATCTGCTGCGCGAGGACGAGTACAAGGGCGCGAAAAGCGTTCTGACCGCCGCCGCTATGACTTATGTGGCGTCCGCAATTACGGCTATTATGCAGCTTTTAAGGTTGCTGCTGATTGTAAACAGAAGGGACTGACCTTATGCCGAATCCCCGACAAACCGCGTTTGATGTTCTATTGAAAATCGAGCGAGACGGCGCGTATTCAAACCTCGCGCTCAACAACGCAATCCGCGAAAGCAGGCTCAGCGGCGTTGACAGCGCCTTTGTGTCGGCGCTTGTTTACGGAGTGCTGGAGCGCCAAATTACCCTTGATTACGTTATAAAACAGTACTCTAAAATTCCTTTAAGGAAAATTGAGATAAAGACAAAAATCATACTCCGCATGGGGCTTTACCAGCTTTTGTTCATGGACAAGGTGCCTGAGAGCGCGGCTGTAAACGAGAGCGTAAACCTGGCAAAAAAGCAAAGGCTGCAAAAGTCGTCAGGCTTTATTAACGGAATCCTGCGCAGCGTTACCCGCGCCAATCCGCCTTACACCCTGCCGGATGAAAAGGACAAAATCTACCGTCTGAGCATTGAGTATTCGGTTCCGCAGGACTTGGTGAGATTATGGTTTAATTCTTACGGAGAATTAAACGCCGAGGAGCTTCTTAAATTCCTCAGCGGCAGACCGCCTCTTTTTATCCGCGTAAACACGCTCAAAACCGACAGGGCGGCGCTAAAGGCGGAGCTTGAAAGCGAGGGCGTTATCTGTGAGGACGTGCCCGCAAATGAAAACGCGCTCAGCCTGTCGCGCACGGGCAGCCTTGAGCGGCTGTCAGCCTACAAAAACGGACTGTTTCACGTTCAGGATTTGTCATCCCAGCTTTGCGTCGGTTTTTTGTCGCCTATGCAGGGCGATATTATGCTCGACATCTGCTCGGCTCCGGGCGGAAAGGCGTTTACGGCGGCGCAGTACATGAAAAACCGCGGCAAGCTCTACGCCTTCGATTTGTTCGATCATAAGCTGAAGCTCATTCAAAACGGCGCGCGCAGGCTGGGTATCTCGATTATCATGACCGGCAAGCGCGACGGCGCGACGGGTATGCCGCTCCCGCTCGCCGATAAAATCCTTTGCGACGTGCCGTGCAGCGGTCTGGGAATCCTCTCCCGCAAGCCCGAAATCCGCGCTAAGGCTGACTTCCTTTCGGACGAGCTGCCCGAGCTTCAATATAAAATCCTCTGCCGCAGCGCTCAGTATCTTGCGGCAGGCGGCACGCTTGTGTACTCGACCTGCACGCTCAACCCCGCCGAAAACGGCGAAAACGTGCACCGCTTTTTAAAGGAGAACCCCGACTTCAAGGGCAAGCCGCTCACTTTGCCCGAGGGCGTTACGCGCGCGATCGATGAAAACGACTACGAGCTTACAATGATGCCTCACACCGCGGGCACCGACGGCTTTTACGTCGCTGCGATACAGAGGCGTTAAAAAACTTGCGTTACATTCGTAGAGTAATGTCGAAAAAATTAGCGTATGTAATCCTTGATGCCGTATTGCTTTAATTACCCTAATGCTTTTCATTAGAATACTATATTGTAGGGCACGGTCTTGACCGTGCCGCAGATTGAGCAAAGAATGGTTGTTTTAAGCTTGCGGTCAGGTCAAGACCTGACCCTACATATTAAAACAATAAATTTAGTCGAAACAGCCCACTACACCTATATGAAAATGATAGATTAGATTTATGACATTGTAATTCAACCGAAATCTACCGAACGCTTAGCGAATCTAGCCAATATAAAGATAAATATAAAGATAAAGATAAAGATGAAGATAAAGATAAAGATAAAGATAAAGATGAAGATGAAGACGAAGACGAAGATAAATATAAATACCGTCAGCCAAGGCTGACGGTTCCGCCGCCTTCACTTTTTTCAATTAATTAATTACTGACCACTAACTACTAACCACTGATCACTGATCACTGAATAGGGGGCTTTGCTGTTGACCGATATAAAATCCCTGACATTTCCCGAGCTGCAGGCGTTTGTCCTCGACAGCGGCTTTCCAAAGTTCCGCGCCGCTCAGATAAGCGGCTGGCTTCAGAAGGGCGTGACGGATTTTGACGAAATGCGCAACCTGCCCGAATCAATACGTTCATATTTAAAAACAAGTTGTTACATTTCTGTTGCAAATATTGAAAAAAAGTTTGTTTCAAGGTATGATAAAACAGTAAAGTACCTTTTTTCATTCTGCGACGGCGAATGTGTGGAATCGGTGCTGATGAGCTACCGCCACGGCTGGTCTATATGCATATCAACTCAGGTTGGCTGCAAAATGGGCTGCACCTTCTGCGCCACGGGAAAAAGCGGCTATTCAAGGGACTTGACCGCGTCCGAAATGCTGGCTCAGATCGAGGCGGCTCAGCGCGACCAAAACATCCGCGTTTCAAACGTTGTGCTTATGGGAATGGGCGAGCCTCTTGACAATTACGAAAACGTGCTGCGTTTTCTGCGGATTGTAAGCGACGAAAAGGGGCTTAATATCGGAATGCGCCATATCACGCTTTCAACCTGCGGAATAGTCCCGAAGATTGAGCAGCTCGCCAGAGAGCGCTTGCAAATCAACCTTGCGGTGTCGCTGCACGCGCCGAATGATGAAATCCGCTCCCGAACCATGCCGATAGCAAAGGCTTATCCTATGGAGCGGCTGCTTGAAGCGTGCGGGTATTACTTTGAGATGACGGGCAGGCGCGTCACCTTTGAATACGCGCTTATAAGCGGAGTGAACGATTCCGACGCCTGTGCCAAAGAGCTGGGCAAAAGGCTCAGGGGCATGAACTGCCATGTAAACCTTATTCCCGTCAACACCGTTGAGGGTACGGGTTACCAAAAAAGCAATTTGCAAAGACAGCAGTCTTTTGAAAATATACTTGCCGCCGACGGGGTAACGGCGACGGTAAGACGGACCTTGGGAAGCGATATAAACGCTTCCTGCGGTCAGCTGAGAAGAAAACACCTTAAAGAGGGAGGACAATAGCTTGGAAGTTTTCAGTAAAAGCGATGTGGGTCTGGTACGCACACAAAACCAGGACGACTTCCGGTTCGGAGTAATTTCTCCAAGCTGCGTATGGGCGGTTGTTTGCGACGGAATGGGCGGCGCGAACGGCGGCAATATTGCAAGCTCAACCGCTGTTGAATACATAAGCGGAAAAATAACCGACCTGTACAAAAGCGATATGACAAAGGAGCAAATCGGCGAGCTTATGGCAGAGATCGTTCTGCAGGCAAATAACCAGATTTTTGAGCTTGCCTCGCATGACTCCGATTTGGCGGGCATGGGCACAACCTGCGAGTTTGTGTTTGTAAAGGACACCACGGTTCATGTTGTTCATGTCGGCGACAGCCGCACCTACGCTATTCGCGGAGGAAAAATAAAGCAGCTTACCGAGGACCATTCGGTGGTACAGGAAATGGTACGTCGCGGCGAGCTTACCTACGAGGAGGCTCAGCACCATCCCAACAAAAACTTCATAACCCGCGCTCTGGGAATAAAAACCTCGGTCAGACTTGACTATATCGAGGCAAACTTCATTTACGGAGATGTGCTGCTTATTTGCAGCGACGGACTCTCCAACCACGTTTCAACCGGCGATATGGTTAAAATTTGCCACGAAAACCGCGGCGAGGACCTTATAAACAAGCTTATTGACTGCGCTAAAGCCGACGGCGGATATGACAACATCACCGCTACGGTCATCTATTAAAAGGAGTGGCTTTTATGGATAAGTATCTCGGAAAACGGCTTGACGGCCGCTATGAAATCCACGAGCTGATAGGCATAGGCGGCATGGCTAACGTGTACCGCTGCACCGATACCATCGACGACCGCGAGGTCGCGATTAAAATATTAAAGGATGAGTTTCTCAACAATGAGGAGTTTATCCGCAGATTTAAAAATGAGTCAAAGGCAATCGCCATGCTCTCGCACCCCAATATTGTAAAGGTGTACGATGTCAGCTTCGGCGACATGATTCAGTATATTGTAATGGAGTATATCGACGGCATCACCCTGAAGGAGTATATCGACCGCCAGGGCGTAATCGAGTGGAAGGATGTGCTTCACCTGACAACCCAGGTGCTCCGCGCACTGCAGCACGCGCATGAGAGCGGAATTGTCCACCGCGATATAAAGCCTCAGAACATTATGCTGCTCCAGGACGGCACTATAAAGGTAACTGATTTCGGTATCGCGCGCTTCTCCGACAAGGCTACGCGCACCATGACGGATCAGGCGATCGGCTCGGTTCATTATATAGCGCCCGAGCAGGCAAGGGGAGATATTACCGACGGTAAAACCGACCTTTATTCCGTAGGCGTAATGCTTTATGAAATGCTTACGGGCAAGCTGCCCTTCGAGGGCGACAGCGCCGTTACCGTGGCTTTAATGCAGCTTCAGTCAACACCAAGAATGCCACGCGAGGTCAACCCCTCGATTCCTGTGGGACTTGAGCAGATCACTATGCGCGCCATGGCTAAAAAGCCCGATCAGCGCTATACCTCGGCTGCTGAAATGCTCAGCGATATCGAGCGCTTCCGCCTTAATCCGTCAATAGTGTTTGAATACAGCAATCCGTTTGTTGACAAACAGCCGACTCGCTTTATGGACAGCCCCAAAAAGAAAAACCAGTCACAGTCAAAGCACGCTTCAAATGAGAAAAGCAATCCCCAGAAGCAGCAAAAGCCACGCACTCCCGAAAAAACCGAGACAAGGTACACTGATGACGAGGTCAAGGAGCATAGCAGCGCCTTCCACGCCGTTAAGGGTGTTATTATTGCGGCTCTTGCCGTAAGCCTTGTGTTTGTTATAATCTTTTTGGTAAAGGGATTCTCCTCAAGCCAGACCAAGGATGTTGAGGTTCCGCAGTATACGGGCAAAACCCTTCAGGAGGCTAAGGAAAACAATCCCGATAATTTCCAGTTTGAGCTCAAGAACCGTTTTGATGAGTCAAAGTCGCTTGGCGTGATACTGGATCAGGAGCCCTCTGACGGCATGAAGGTTAAAGCAGGTTCCACAATAGTTCTCACCGTCAACAGCAACGGCGATGAAATAACGGTTCCGTTCTTCACCTCAACCTCAAAGCAGGAGGACGCAAAGAAAACACTTGACGAGCTCAGCCTCATTTCCGAAATAGTTATGGTTGAGAGCAGCAAAACTCCAAAGGACTACATAATTGGCACATTCCCCACAGCGGGCGCCAAGGCGCCGATCGGCTCAACCGTTTACATTTTTGTATCGAACGGCGAAAGACAGCCGACAGTTGAAATTCCCGCGGTTCTCGGCATGACGCTTGAAGAAGCGCAGTCTGAGCTCACGGATCTGGGCGTCACCGTTGAAACCGTTTACGACGACGACAGCAAGGAAAAACGCGACACCGTAATAGGCTGTTCTCCGCTGCCTCACGGAAAAATTGAGAAGGGCACCGTTGTAACGCTCACCGTAAGCTCGGGCAAGGGCGACAAAAGCAAGGTGACGATCAACGTTGACCTGCCGGCTGCGGTACAGACTACAATTCAGATGACTGTAATTGTAGACGGCGAAACCGATTCAAGCCGCTCAGGTCCCGTTACACCGGCGCTTAACCCGACAACGACATTTGAGTTTGAGGGTTCAGGCAAAAAGTCTGTTGTTGTTCAGCTTGACGGACAGGTTTACCGCGAGTATACAATCGACTTCGAGACAGGCTCGGTAAGCACGGTTACACATGAATACATACCGCCGACAGAGCCTACCACCGTACCCGCAACAGAGTACACCGAGCCCTCTTCGGAGGTATATTCCGACCCGTCGACGGAATACACATATGCTTACGACTATAATCCGTAATCAGTATAATATGGAACAGAAAACAGGACTTTTAATGAAGTCTATAGGCGGATTCTATTACGTTCGCTGCGGCACAACTGAATATGAATGCAAGGCAAGGGGGAGCTTCCGAAAAAAAGGAGGCTCTCCTGTTGTGGGCGACAGGGTAAAAATCACTGTTCCCGACGACGGCGGATTCTGCGCTATTGAGGAGATTTTGCCTCGCAAAAACAAGCTCAGGCGCCCCGCTCTTGTCAATATTGACGCGCTGGTAATCGTCTGCTCAACCGTAGACCCGCAGCCGAATTATATGGTTATCGACAAAATGACGGCGGCTGCCGTAAACAACAATATGGAGCCCGTGATCGTCGTGTCAAAAAACGACATCAAAAACGGTGACAGGGTGTCTCAGATCTATCGAAACGCGGGGCTTGAGGTCTTTCAGTGCTCGCCCGACAACCGCGCCGAGGCGGAAAGGCTGCTTGAGTTTTTGCAGGGCAAGGTTACGGCGTTTATCGGCAACAGCGGCGTAGGAAAATCCACTTTGCTCAACATGCTGTTTCCGTCGCTGGAGCTTCAGACGGGGCAGATAAGCGAAAAACTGGGGCGCGGCAGACACACAACAAGGGTTGTGGAGCTGTTTGAAATGAACGGCTGCTATGTCGCCGACACCCCGGGATTCTCGACGGTAGATTTGCAGCGATACGAAATTATCGACAAAAACGAGCTGCAATACTGTTTTCCCGAGTTTGAAAAGTACCTCGGCGAGTGTCAGTTTACATCATGCGCGCACACCTGCGAAAAGGGCTGCCGCATTTTGCGGGCGCTCTGCGACGGCGAAATCGAAAAGACGCGCCACGAAAGCTATGTGGCTATGTATAACGAAGTAAAGGATATAAAGCATTGGCAACTGAAATAAATAAAAACCGCCGCTGTGTTATCATAGCGGGAGCGCCCTGCGCCGACGCGGCTTTTATAAGGGCGGTTGTGCTGCCTGACGATTATATAATCTGTGCCGACAGGGGCTACCAAACCGCAGTTGAAGCGGAAATTACCCCCGATTTGCTTATAGGCGATTTCGATTCCTACGGGGTCGGACTGCCCTCGGGCGTTGAAATAATCCGCCTTAATCCCGAAAAGGACGATACCGACACTCTCCACTGCGTAAAAACCGCGCTTGAGCGGGGTATGACCGAGTTCGTTCTGCTTGCCGCTACGGGAGGCAGGCTTGACCATACTCTGGCGAATCTTTCGGTGACGGAGTACCTTGCCGACAGGGGAGCTCACTGTATAATTCTTTCAAAGAATGAAAAAATTGAGCTTCTCACCGCGGGGATCCACACATACAGTGGCTGCAAGGGGCTTACCTTTTCGGTGTTCCCTTACGGCTGCAAGAGCATTGTTTTAAGCTACACGGGCGCTTACTATCCGCTTAATCACGGCGTATTAACTCACAGCACGGCTATGGGCGTGTCAAACGTTTTTACCGATGATACCGCCGAAATCACCGTGCATGAGGGCAAGGCGCTATTAATTATAAATCTGAATAAGGAGATTTAGTTATGAAAGCAAAATTCTGTAAAAGAATAATATCTCTTATTACCTGCATTGCCGTGGCTTTGACATGCATAACAATGTCGGGCTTCGCGGCTTTTGCGGACGAAACTGACGACAGCGGCGAGCGTGAATATGTCACCGAGAGCAGCTGGGAGATGACCGTTCCTCAGATTTTTGTCTATACCGATAAGGGCAACGGTACCGAGCTGCAAAAGGAGGACGGCTATCAGGGAGCGAAAATCTTCATTAAAGATACCGACGGCACCATGCTCAGCGACGACTGCTCCTTCAAGGTTCGCGGCAACACAACCGCGCTTAGCTGGATTACAAAAAAGCCGTATACCTTTAAGTTCGGCAAGAAAAAGGACGTTCTCGGCCTGGGCAAGGGCAAAAAATGGGCGCTTATCGCCAACGCCTTTGACCCGTCAATGCTTCGCAATTACACTGTCTTTTCGCTTGCTCATGAAATGGGGCTCAGCTACACTTCCAATTTCAAGGTGGTCGAGCTGTGGGTTGACGATTCCTTCCGCGGCTGCTATATGCTGTTTGAGCCTGTTCAGGAGGGCAAGGACAGAGTTGACATCGACATCGAGGGCAACGACGGCAAAAAGGACTTCCTTATTGAGTACGAGGCTCAGCGCGAGGAAGAGGATGTAACCTACTTCGACGTCCACGGCCTTCGCTTTATAGCCAGCGAGCCCGAAGAGCCGACAGAAGAGCAGCTCAAGTACATTCGCGATACCATGTACAAAATAATATATATAATCAGAACAGGCGACCGCGAGGCGATCGAGGAGGTCGTTGATGTTGAGTCATTTGCAAAGTTCTATCTGCTAAACGAGTACGCAAAGACCTTTGACTTCAGCATGAGCTCGGTGTTCTTCTATTACAAGGACGGCAAGCTCTACGCCGGACCTCCGTGGGACTATGACCTTTCTCTGGGAAGCGCTAACCCCGATTTTAACGAAAGGGGAAAGGAATCTGTTGAAACGGAAAATCTCTTCTGCAACAAAAAGAATATCTACCGTTTTCTCTGCAAGCATTCGTGGTTCAGCGATGAGGTAAGGGAGGTTTACCTAAAACACTATAAAGCCTTTGAAAATGTGGGCGCTGAGGGCGGCTTGCTGGATATCGCCAGGTCAACCTACAATGATGTATTGACACGCAATTCAACCGAAGCGGGCTGGAGCGCCGATAAATGGTGGATCAACATAATGGGCAGGCCGCGTGTCACATATGACCAAAACTTCAATTATCTTAAAAATTGGTGCGCGACGAGAAACACATGGCTTTCAAATTATTTTGACGTAGCGTTCCTCAGGGGCGACAGCAACAAAGACCTTGCGATAAGCGTCGACGATGTAACTGAAATTCAGCGCCTGCTTGCCGAGTTTGATGTCAGTAACCCTGACAGCGTAACGCTTAGGGGCGATGTAAACGGCGACGGCAAGACGGATATCTCGGACGCCACGGAAATTCAGAGATATATTGCCGAGCTAGGAAATCCGTATAACATCGGAGAGAAGATAGTGCCGGAAGAATCAGTTTAAAGCTTTTAGTGGTTAGCGGTTAGAATACAGGGGCGCACCCGAGTGTGCGCCCCTGATATTGCGGAAACGTTTTTGAGGCGCACACAGTCAGCTAAGCGACCTATAACTCCACACTCAAAACTCTGACCTGATCTATTTCTTGAAAAATATGGACAACAGCAAAAAAGTATGATATAATAATAAGAGTATGTTTTTAATTGCGTCTGTCTATAACAAAACTGTAATTAATATGACATCTATAAATCTTGAAAAGAAATATAATATTGTGGTATAATTCTTTTGAATAAAAATACGGCGGTTATATTTCGCCTTTAAAACAGAAGTTTTCTGTAAAAAGAAGAATGAATTAACGAGAACAATTTTTGGAGTGAACATATATGTCATTGTGTATGGGATGTATGCAGGAAATCGGCAGCGAAACTCTTTGCCCGCTGTGCGGTTTTGACAATACTGAAAAGCAGCAGGCCCCGTTTCTTCCTTACGGAACCGAGCTTGCTAACAGATATATAGTAGGTGCGGGAATAGACACCAACGGCGAAAGCACGCGTTACCTCGGCTTTGACAAGCAGACGGGCGACGTGGTAACTATCTGCGAGTTTCTTCCTATCGGGCTTTTTATCCGCCGCGAGGATGAGATTGCGGTAAGGGTTAATTATGAGAACCGCATGACCTTCAGCAAGCTCAAGGACGAGTTCCTCAACTATTACCGGATTCTGTCGGAGCTAAAGGAGCTTTCGGCGCTGATGAATGTCCACAACATGTTTGAGGAAAACAACACCGCCTATGTAATAGAGGAAAACGAGGATTTGATTCCTTTTGAGGAGTATGTCGAGCGCAGCAACGGCAGTCTTGACTGGGACATAGTGCGTCCGCTGTTTATGCCCGTTATCTCAGCTTTGGAGGCTCTTCATAAGCGCGGCGTGGGTCACTACGCTATTTCTCCTAAAAACATGTACATAACCGCTCAGGGCAAGATAAAGATTTCGGGCTTTGCCACCGAAAGCGAGCGCAAGCGCGGTACTCCGCTTAAATCTCAGCTGTTTTCCGGCGCGGCTGCTCCCGAGCAGTATGAGGAAAATTTTCCTCTGGACGATATTACCGACATCTACGGCTTCTGCGCCACGCTGTTTTATTCGCTTACGGGACGCCTGCCCAAGAGCGCGCCCGAGCGCCTGAAGGACAGCCGCCTGCTGATGAGCACAAACACCGTAAAAAGGCTTCCGCCTCACGTTGTTTCTGCTTTGGCAAACGGACTTCAGGTTGAGCGTGAGAACCGAATTACCGACTTTGATGAGCTTCGCTCCCAGCTTTCGGTTGCCCATACGGCTAAGGCTATCCAGGACGAGATTTCGCGCACAGCCAGCATGAATCTCTCTCACGCGACCGAAACAAAAAAATCAAGACGCGGCATGTCGCCGGTTTCAATTACTATTATCGCGGCCGCGATTACCGCCGTTGTACTGGGGCTTTTGGGATTCTTGTTTATGCAGATGAATCCTAACATGTTCTCTAATATGTTCGGCAGCAAACAGGAAGTTACTCAGGAATCAACCGAGGCCACCGAATGGGAGGGCGCTACAGTGCCCAATTACCTCGGCAAAACATATGACGAGGTTATTAAAGAATCTGAAAACGACAACTCAATTACCATACTCAGAACTTATGAGGATAAGTTCAGCGACGAGTATAAAGAGGGTACCGTAATGACTCAGAATCCTCCTGCCGGAGCTCACGTTACCGATGACGACAAGGCAGCAGGCATTACCGTAAGCCTTACAATAAGCAAGGGCGCCCGTATGCGCGAGCTTCCGAAAATTGAGGGGCTTGCCCTTGAAAAGGCTTCTGAGGATATCGCCGCTCAGGGGCTTATCGGCGAGGCAGAGTATGCTTATAACGACAAATACGCCGAGGGCATTGTTGTGGGCTACAAGGACAAGAGCGTTGGAGAAACTGTTGAATACGGCACAAAGGTTATTGTAATTGTAAGCAAGGGCAAGGAGCCCGTGCCTACCGAATAATATAGTGATTAAAAGGTTGAATTGTATTTTCAATTCAGCCTTTTTGTTTACGGAATTCTTTTTTAGTATTAGGACAAATGTCTTCGTTTGCGGTATTTTGTTATCATTTAGTGAAACTTACTAAAAAACAATGCGGTATTTCTATTTATCAAACTAAAATCGGTTGCAAATGCAATAGAATTATAGATGTAATTTGGTATAAAATAAAGACAATGAATCTTGGGTTTGAAGATAAATCTTTTAGGTAATTTAGGAGTTTTGATATAGAGTTTTTCTTTTCTATTCTTTAATTTTGATTATTCCTTCTATAACCCAATTTACCCCCTGGAGCAGTCGAGGCACCCCCTCGGCTGTTTCTATTTAATGCATATGAAATACTCAAACTTGCTTGATATTTAGTCATTTTGCCCATGTCATTTTTGGGGCGGAAGTGGTATAATTAATATATTAAAAAGCCGCAGTGCTATGCGGTTTTTTATAGAAGAATAAGGGGTGTAATTATGTTTTGTACCGGTCAGACCGTGCTCTACGGCTCAAACGGCGTCTGTATGATTGACGGCGTAACCGAAAAGCGTATCGGAGGCTGCAAAATGGAATACTATGTGCTCAAGCCTGTAAGCACCGGCACCTCAACGCTTTTTGTGCCTGTTTCAAATCAGCAGCTTGTTGGTAAAATCCGCTGTGTGCTGACGGCTGAGGAGGCGGAAAAAATCCTGAATAACCTGCCCGAATGCGGCGAGTGGAACGACAATAAGCTTGAGCGCAGCGAAAGCTTTAAATCGATTATTTCATCGGGAGACAGCGTTGAGCTGATCAGGCTTATCCGTTTAATAAGCTTTCATGAGCGCCAGCAGGTCAAAAAAGGGAAAAGGCTTTATCTTTCCGACGAGAGGTTCCTTAAAGAGGCGGAAAAAATGATTTGCGAGGAGTTTTCTATTGTTCTGAACACAACCCGTGAATCGGTTCTTTCACGAATTTTAAATTGATATTTTTCTGACGGGGTTCGTTTTCCGAATCCCGTTTTTGCTTAATACGGCGTTGACAAACATATATGAAAAATAGTACAATATAAAAAGTATAAACTGCAAAGCGAGGTACTCCCATGAAAAAAACAAAACAATTCCTATCGGCGCTGCTCGTTATAGTAATGCTCGCCGCTTTATCATCATGCTCAGGCGACAGTTCATCATCAGGCAGCAGCGTTTCGTCAGGCGCTTCATCAGCAAGCTCATCGGGCGGCAATACCAAGCAGGACAGCAAGCCCGTTACGGATGACGCTGTTGAGAAGCTGCTCTCCGAGATGACGCTTGAGGAAAAGGTAGGTCAGATGTTTTATTCATTCACACCTTTGGGAGCGGAAGAAGATTGGATCACAAAATACCATATGGGCGGTTATGTGATTCCGGGCGACAGCTTTGACAATAAATCCGCCGATGATGTGCGCGCCATGATTCAGGGTTTTCAGATGAAGTCAAAGGTTCCGCTTCTTATCGGAGTTGACGAGGAGGGCGGCACCGTACTGAGAGTCAGCTATCACGAGCAGCTGCGCTCAACGGGCTTTGACTCGCCGAAAAATGTTTATCAGAGCGGAGGCTGGGAAGCGATTGACGCCACCGAAAAAGAAAAGGCCGAGCTGCTTACATCGCTTGGAATCAACGTAAATAACGCGCCCGTGTGCGACATTACCTCAAACCCCGAGTCGTTTATATACGACCGCTCATTCAGCGGTGACACCGAGGAAGTCAGCACCTTTGTCAAAAAGGTTGTCGCGATCTGCAAGCAGAAAAAACTGGGTACGGTGCTCAAGCACTTCCCGGGTTACGGAGACAACACCGACACACACGAGGACATGTCATATGACAGCAAGCCGCTTGACGATTTCAGAAACAGCGACTTTGTTCCGTTTAAAGCCGGCATTGAAGCGGGCGCCGACAGCATTATGGTCGCGCACAATATCATGGCTGACGTCGATCCCGATTACCCCGCGTCGCTTTCAAAAAAGGTTCATGACATAATTCGAAACGAGCTTAAATTCGACGGCGTTATTATGACCGACGATTTGGTAATGCAGGCCATTACAAAGTATACGGGCACCGAGGCGGCGGCGGTTACCGCGGCAAAGTGCGGCAATGATATTCTCTGCTGCACCGAGGTAGAGACCCAGTACCCGGCGGTTCTAAGCGCTGTAAAGAACGGCGAAATACCTCAGGAGCAGATAGACGCCTCTGTAAGACGCATTCTGAAATGGAAGCATAATTTGGGTTTATTATAATTAGAAATAAAAAGGAATACAACTCGGTTCGGGAACAAAGCGTTTGCGGCATAACAATTCTGTCTGCACGACCTAAATTCCGAATTGAATCATAAGGAAGGTATTATGGATTATTCAAAGGTTTTAGCACAACAGTTCAATATTAAAGAGGAGTACGCCGCTAATATCATAGCCCTGCTCGACGACGGCAACACAATTCCGTTTATCGCGCGTTACCGCAAGGAAATGCACGGTTCAATGGACGACCAGCTTATCCGCGAGTTCAGCGAAAAGCTCGAATACCTGCGCAATCTCGACAAGCGCCGCGAGGAAATCCGCGGACTTATTGAGGCTCAGGAAAAGCTCACCGACGAGGTTGTTTCCTCGCTTGAAAGGGCTCAGACATTAAGCGAGCTTGAGGATATTTACCGTCCGTTCCGTCCAAAGCGCAAAACGCGCGCGGGAGTCGCCAAAGAGCGCGGGCTTGAGCCGCTTGCCCTTGCCGTTATCAAGCAGGAAAAGGGCTTTTCTCCCGCTAAAGCGGCGGAAGAGTATATTGATGAGGAAAAGGGCGTAAACTCCGCTGACGAGGCTCTGCAGGGCGCTATGGATATAATCGCCGAGCAGATTTCCGACAGTGCTGAAATCCGCAAGCGCCTGCGTGATATAGTGCGCTCTCAGGGTGTGCTGACCTCCGTTGCCGCCGACCCCGAGAAGGACAGCGTTTACTCAATGTATTACGAGTTCAGCGAGCCCGTAAAGAAAATCGCGGGGCACCGCGTGCTTGCCGTCAACAGAGGCGAGAAGGAGGGCTTTTTAAAGGTTAGCCTTACCCTTGACGAGGATCAGCCGCTGCGAATAATAAACAGACTTCTTGACCGAAACACAAACCCGCTTTGCAGCGATATTTTAAACGCCGCGGGCGAGGACGCTTACCGCCGTCTTATTTTCCCGTCGCTTGAGCGTGAAATCCGCTCCGAAATTACAGACACCGCCGCCGAAAACGCTATGAAGGTGTTCGCGGTTAATTTAAAGCAGCTCCTTATGCAGCCGCCCGTAAAGGGTAAAACCGTCCTCGGTCTTGACCCCGGTTACCGCACGGGCTGCAAGGTAGCAGTAGTTGACGATACGGGCAAGGTGCTCGACACCGCGGTTATTTATCCCACTCATTCAGACCGCAAAATTGCCGAGAGCAAGCAGACTCTGCTCAGACTCATAAAGAAGCACCATGTCGATATTATCTCAATCGGCAACGGCACCGCCAGCAAGGAAACCGAGATGTTCGCAGCCGACCTGCTCAAGGAGCTTGACAGAAAGGTTTATTACATGGTAGTCAGCGAAGCGGGCGCGTCGGTATACTCCGCTTCAAAGCTCGCCGCCACCGAGCTTCCCGAGCTTGACCTTACGCTTAGAAGCGCGGTTTCAATCGCCAGACGCCTTCAGGATCCGCTCGCCGAGCTTGTTAAAATAGAGCCTAAAGCAATCGGCGTGGGACAGTACCAGCACGACATGCCCCAGAAAAGGCTGGGGGAGACGCTCGACGGCGTTGTTGAGGACTGCGTAAACTCGGTAGGCGCCGACCTTAACACCGCTTCACCCGCGCTGCTTGCCAGAGTATCGGGACTTAACGCCACAGTCTGCAAGAATATCGTTGCGTACCGCGAGGAAAACGGCGCGTTTAGTTCTCGTGCGGAATTAAAAAAAGTTCCGAAGCTCGGTCCCAAGGCGTTTGAGCAGTGCGCGGGCTTCCTGCGTGTGCCCGAAAGCAGAAATCCTCTCGATAATACAGGAGTTCACCCCGAAAGCTACAAGAGCGCCAAAGAGCTTCTGACGCTTGTAGATTATTCTGATAAAGAAATAAAAATCGCGAAGTTTGCGGATTTACCGAACCGCGTTAAGGCTACGGGCACAAAAACTCTGGCTGAAAAGCTTGGAATCGGACTGCCCACGCTCAATGATATTGTAAAGGAGCTTTCAAAGCCCGGACGCGACCCGCGTGACGAAATGCCCGCGCCTATGCTCAGAAGCGACGTGCTTGACATCAAGGATTTGAAGGAGGGCATGGAGCTCAAGGGAACCGTCCGGAATGTAATTGACTTCGGCGCGTTTGTTGACATCGGCGTTCACCAGGACGGACTTGTACACATTTCGCAAATCTGTGACAAGTATATAAAGCACCCGTCAGAGGTTTTAAAGGTAGGGGACATAGTATCCGTAAAAATCCTCTCGGTAGACGCAAACAAAAACCGCATTTCACTTACAATGAGGTTTTAAAAAAATTTCAATAAGTAATTGACAATTCCGCCGATGTTTGATATAATTACACTTGCGGGTTTAAGCTAAGTGCTCCGCCTCGGAACTCTCGCCGTGTAAAAACAGAGAGAACACGCAGGTATGGCGGAATTGGCAGACGCGCATGGTTCAGGTCATGCAGGTTCAAGTCCTGTTACCTGCACCAAAAACAGCCCGATTTTATCGGGCTGTTTTGTTGTATATTTACAAAATTTTGGCCAAAATCACCGAAACCAGCCTGTTTATTCTTGGCAGACGCACGACCTGTGCCTTACGCGTCTTGGTTATTCCCTACAAAATTCATTCGGAAACTTTGTTAGGAATGACGTTTTTTCGGCTGCCCAACGTCGTGCGTCTGCCAATTCATTTTTTTGGTGCAGCCGGATAGCATTTCAGCTATCCGGCTGCTAAATCATTATTCTTTGACCCTCATCCTTCTGCGCATAGCGAACGGATAATTACATTTTCCCTCTACTTTGAGGTCTGCGCTTTGATCACCGAGGGTATCAAAGATTATCATGTGTTCCGTGAAATCCGCTCTGAGATTGACCTGTATCCGCAATTATCGTTTGCGGTTTCAACCGGCTCGTCGGGTTCTAATTCAAGCTCGACGGGCTTTTCGTTTTCCTCGCGGTCAAGGTTGATTTGTTTTGCTTCGGCATAGATGTCCTCGGCGTTTTCCTGTACCTTTGTCACGGTTTTCATCATGCTGTCTTTTGCCCGAAGCGCCGCTGCTGTGCAGTGTGTATAAGCCTTTTTTGCGTCCTTGCTTGAAAGCACTTTGATTCCCGCCGTGCCGAACAGAACGCCTCCCAAAAATAATAATGCGCCTTTTCCTATTGTTGTCATCGTTATGTCCTCCTAACTATTTGTGTTTGTAACCGGTGATAAATGTCATCGCCATACATACAACTGCTGCGAATGCCCAGAATTTATGATGTTTTATGATAACCACTCCTTCATCCAACAAGTTAGCATAGGCTAACTATGTTACAAAAAATAAAAATCAACCCATTGATTTTCCAAATATATTATATCTTTTCTATCATCTTTTGTCAAGCAGAAGCGCCCGCTTTTCAGCGAGCGCAGGTGCAGAATTATGAAATTGGTATTGACAAATATAGGGATTAACAAAATTAAACCAACGCCGCGCCGAGATTCTTGCAAGCGGCAACGGCATCATCATCGGGAGCGTCGTTTGCGATCACACATTCACAGGCGAGTGCTACGCCCGCGTTTTGGCAGGATTCCTGCCAGTCGCGCATCCACTGACCGTCGCCCCAGCCGTAAGAGCCGAAAAGAGCTATCTTCTTGCCGGAAAGCGAGGGCAGAACCGCGTCAAACATCGGCTGGAATTCATCCTCCTCCAAAACCTCGTCGCCCATTGCGGGACAGCCGAACGCGATCGCGTCAAAATCCGCGACCATATCGGCGGAGAAATCAGAGGCGGTAAATATACTTACCTCAGCGCCGGTTTCCTGCGCGCCCGCTTTAACGGCGTCCGCCATTGCTTCGGTATTTCCTGTTCCGCTCCAAAATACAACTGCAATATGACTCATAACAATTTTTCCTTTCTATGTTGTTTTTACATCATTGTTTTAACCACGCCGTTGCTGTCGCTTTCCGAAAGAATCAACTGCTCCAAAGGCGTGATTGGGTGCAGCGTCACGCTGCCGTGATTGGGTGCAGCGTCATGCTGCTTTACTAACTACTAATTTATTGATTGGCGTGCCTTGAAGCCATTTGGAATAATAGATGTCGGAGCATTTTTTATACTTGGCAAACGCGCAACGGGCTTTTTCTTCATTACCGTAAACCTTCCAACAACCGCAGCATTTACAGCAGTTTCCCTTATGAAGAATGAAGCCGCGGACGTCCTCGGGAGGATAGC
>OMYD01000084.1 GCA_900315195.1 uncultured Eubacteriales bacterium
TCAGCGATACAGCAGAGAGAATAACAGCCGCTACGCACGCTGTGAAATAGAAATAACACAGAGGGTTTGCCCTGTCGGGGCAATCCTTGACGCCGAGCATGGTTCTGACAAGGCAGAACGAGTAAATCAGCGGATAAAGGCTGCCTGCGAGAATGCAGAACGCCGAGCCCTTGAAGCGGAGAATCGCAAACACAATTCCCGCGGCAATTGCCGTCATTGAGCAAATATAAACGGACAGCAAAATAGTTCCGCTTGTCTGAAAGCCCTTGCTTCCCATGTTATACGCAATTGAAATAAGCGTTGCCTTTTCGCTGAAAACGTTTCTTGCCGTGCCTGCCGTCAGCGGCAAAAGCGGCAAAAGCATTACAAGCAAGCCGAAGCCCGCGTTGATGAGCATAAAGATCCACGAGGTTTTTGTTATATTCCTTCGCCTTTTGAGCGTATAGCCCTGAGGCTGCTGATACTGAGCGGCTGCTCTCATCGGCGCTCCGCACGAAAGGCAAAAACTTGCGCCGTCCGCGTTTTGACTTCCGCATTTTTCACAAAACATAATGTCCTCCTTTACAAATACTTTTTCTTTACGATTTGAACTATTGAAACGGGAATACCCGCTGTTCCCAGTATGACCATCAGCATCGGAACAGGCGTTTCTTCAATATCAACACAGCCCTTGAGGGATACGATCCTAACAAACCAAAGCGCGCCTGCAGTTACCAAAAGCGAAGCGGCTATTACGCCGAAAATACCCGCCGGTCTTTTCTTCAAGAATGAAAGAACCGCCCACGCCGCCAGAACAGCCATTATGACAATAAAAAAGTACATAAACGACTCGTCGATTTCTATGCTTGATTGGGTGAAAATAGGGAAAGTTTTAAATACCATGCCGCCGACAATGAACACATTATAATATACGGAGTCATATTTAAAGCTGGGCAAAAACGGCAGAATGAACCCGATCGCCGCCATAATGCCCGCTATAAGATACAGCACCTTGGGCTTTTTGGCGGTCATTATTTTATTCGCCTGTTGGGGATGGGCGTAACCGTACTGCGGCTGGGCATAACCGTATTGGGGCTGAGCATAGCCGTACTGCTGATTCTGAGCCTGCACGGGCTGCTCATACTCATCCTGCTGAGGCTGAACGCGCCGCAGCGGAGCGCCGCAATTAACGCAAGTTATATTGTTGTCATCATTTGGTGTTCCGCATTTTCCGCAAAACATAATGTCCTCCTTTACAAATACTTTTTCTTTACGATTTGAACTATTGAAACGGGAATACCCGCTGTTCCCAGTATGACCATCAGCATAGGAACAGGCGTTTCCTCAATGTATACCGCTCCCTTGACAGATACGTCGATCATAACAAACCAAAGCGCTCCTGCCGTTACCAGAAGCGAAGCGGCTATTACGCCGAAAATGCCCGCCGGTCTTTTTCTGTCTTTTTCTCAAAAATGAAAGAACCGCCCAAGCCGCCAAAACAGCCATTACGACAATGAAAAAGTACATAAACGACTCGTTGACTTCTACGCTTCTATAAGCTGTTTGCTTGTATTTGCTGAGGTAACTAAACGAAGTCTTTTTAAACACCTTGCCGCCGACATTGAACACATTATAAAATACAGAGCCATATTTAAAGCTGGGCAAAAACGGCAGAATGAACCCGATTGCCGCCATAATGCCCGCAATAAGATACAGCACCTTGGGCTTTTTGGCAGTCATTATTTTATCCGCCTGTTGGGGCTGGGCGTAGCCGTATTGGGGCTGGGCGTAGCCGTATTGGGGCTGAGCGTAGCCGTACTGCGGCTGAGCATAGCCTTGCTGCTGCTGATTGGGGCTCAAAGGAGCGCCGCAATTAACGCAGGTTGTATTGTTGTCATCATTTGGTGTTCCGCATTTTCCGCAAAACATATAAAACCCTCCTTTATTTAATTCAAAAGGCGGCTTTCAAACCGTTTCAAACGGATGAAAACCGCCTGAGATCATCTATTCTCAAGTGTCAAATCAATAATATTTTTTCTTTACGATCTGAACGATCGAAACAGGGATTCTTTCTTTACGATCTGAACGATCGAAACAGGGATTCCCGCAATCGAGAGGAAGAACATGAATATCGGGAAAGGCAGCATTGTAACATAAGTGGGGCTTGAAGCCGCGCCCATCGCTATCATCCAGATCATGTGAACCAAGAAGCCGACCGCACTGGCGACTACGCCGAAGATGCCGGCGGGTCTTTTCTTCATAAAGGACATAATCGCCCAAACAACCTCAAGGCCTACAACCACAACAAAGAAAAACATAAAACCGCCGACAATACTTGAAGCGTCCTTAGCTCCGATGCTGTCCAGAGCCTTTGCTCCGCCGAAAAGCTGAACAGGCATAAATACCTTGCCGCCTTTTGATGTAAGGTGGGGCAGGAAGAACATAAGAACCTGAAGCGCGGCCATAACGCCCGCTATCGTATAGAGCACGTTAGGCTTGGGGCCGTTCAGAGCGTTCATCGGCTGCGGCTGAGTGTAGCCGTACTGGGGCTGATTGTAGCCGTACTGCGGTTGAGAGCGACGCAGCGGCGCGCCGCAGTTAACGCAATTGATGTTGTTGTCATTGTTTTGTGTTCCACATTTGTCACAGAACATAAATACATCTCCTTATAATAATATATTTTTACAGCATTTCAACGGCTGTAATTTCCTTGTTTTCTCGGAATATCCATTGAGTTGTAAATCAACGCCATAACCGAAGAAATAAAAGTTCCTATCGAAAAAAGAATAATAATAACGGGAATAAACGAGCCGTCATAAACATATACCGCAGGCTTAATCGCCATGCTTGCGTTGGGGGTTTCACTGCCGAATTGAAACCACATTATCATAAATATTACGCAAAGAACCGACGAAGCCATGGTAAACAGCATCGATGAACGCATTTTATTATACGCGCCCACACAACCTATCGCCATAAAAACAGCTGCGATTACGAACACAATAAGCAGCGCGAACGCATCCTCACGAAATTCCGCGTTGCCTACATCCTGATTAACCGCGCCCAGCATGCTGTATAAAACCGTACGATCTCCCACAGCGGTAATAGAAGCAGTGGGAATCAGCGGAACAAAAACGCTTAACAACCCTAATATTATGTTTATCATCATTACCAGACGGAGTTTTTTTTGCACACGGGTCATTTTACCCTCAGTCTGATTATTCTGATTCTTTTTAGTTTTAGCCTGAACAGACATATACCGACCACCTATCTTACTCTGTCGCGCTTAGCGATTTGTATTGCGGAGAACACGATACCCGCAACTCCGAACACCACCATGAGATACGGCACTATAGTGACCCCGTCGGAGTATTTAGTACCAAGCTTAATACCAAGCATCTTTACGCTGTCGCCGGAGCTCTTAGACGTATTTCCCGAGATATAATATTTACCTATGGCAAGCTCGTTGCGCAGGAAAAGCATCCAGTATGAAGCCACTGAAAGATAAATTATAGAGCCTACCATTCCTATCGCGCCCGCTCCCCTGCTGCGGCAGAACGAGAGTATAGCCCAAATAAGCTGGAATACCATAGGCGTAATAAACATAACAAGAATGATGATAGCGGTTACCTGCGAGTCCGATTTGGTAAGGCCGTTGCCTTCGAAGTACTTTTTGACGATATCAAATACATTGTTGTAACGGTCGCTGCTTGACGAAGCATATGAACTGTATTTCCCGAGCAGCTTGACGCTGTCAAAGCTGGGCAAAATTGTCATAAGCATACCGAGCAGACCAAGAACGCCGCTTATCATATAGATAATGATAGCGCCTACAGACCTTTGGTTTTGTCTTAGCGTTGAAGGCTGACCGTAGCCGCCGTAGTTGTTGTAGCCGTAGACCGGGTTATTGTTATAGCCGTTATTGTAGCCGCCGTAACCGTTGTTATTGTAGCCGTTATAGCCGTTATTGTTATAGCCCCCGTTCCAGCCGTTGTTGTTTCCGTAAGCGTTATTGCCGTAGGCGTTGTTTCCGTAGCCGCTGTTATTTCCGTAATTGTTATCATCGGGATAATACTCATAGTCGTGGCGCTCCTCAGGCATTTGACCGCGGTTTGAGCTGAATCCGTCGTCATAGCTGTAGGCTTTTTCGGTATCCTCCCGGTAGTCCTGCCCGGACTCCTGCTGATATTCCTGCTTATAATCATCCTGTAAAGAAGCGCCGCACACCGCGCAGAACTTTGCGCCTGCCGCGTTGCTGCTGTGACAATTATTACAAAGCATACCTTACCCTCCGTTTTTTAATAAAAAATCAAAATTTTTCGTCTGACTTTTTGTGTTATCTATACAAGGATATTATAACCCATGCTGTTATATTTGTAAAGTATAAAAAACAACATTTTTTGCAATTTTTCATAATAGAATAAACAAAAGGGCGGCATCGCTGCCGCCCGTGTAAGCTGTTTTTCAGGCTGATTATTCCTCAACCCGGGGTAAATGAGAGAGGCTTTCGGCGATTTCCTCGTCGGTGGGAATGTAATCCGACATCTCGCCGTTGTTGAACTTCTCGTAAGCTACCATATCGAAGTAGCCTGTGCCTGTAAGGCCGAATACGATGGTCTTTTCCTCGCCTGTCTCCTTGCACTTGAGCGCCTCGTCAATAGCGACGCGGATCGCGTGGCTTGACTCGGGAGCCGGAAGAATACCCTCAACGCGCGCAAACTGCTCGGCAGCCTCAAATACCGAGGTCTGCTCAACCGAGGTAGCCTCCATAAGGCCGTCATCATAAAGCTGGGACAGAACGCTGCTCATGCCGTGATAGCGCAGACCGCCCGCGTGGTTGGCTGAGGGTATGAAGCCCGAGCCGAGGGTGTACATCTTTGCGAGCGGACATACCATGCCGGTGTCGCAGAAGTCGTAAGCGTACTTGCCGCGTGTGAAGCTGGGGCAGGATTTGGGCTCAACGGCAATGATCCTGTAGTCGGCCTCGCCTCTGAGCTTTTCGCCCATGAACGGAGAGATAAGTCCGCCCAGGTTGGAACCGCCGCCGGCGCAGCCGATGATGATGTCGGGCTTTACGCCGAGCTTGTCAAGAGCTGTTTTTGTTTCAAGGCCGATAATGCTCTGGTGGAGCAGAACCTGGTTGAGCACGCTGCCCAGAACATAGCGGTAACCCTCGGTTGAGGTAGCTACCTCAACAGCCTCGGAAATAGCGCAGCCAAGGCTGCCTGTTGTGCCGGGATGGTCGGCAAGGATCTTTTTGCCGATATTTGTAGTAGTGCTGGGCGAAGGAGTTACCGAAGCGCCGTATGTGCGCATAACCTCGCGGCGGAAGGGCTTCTGCTCATAAGAAACCTTAACCATGTAAACCTTGCAGTCAAGTCCGAAGTATGAGCACGCCATAGAAAGCGCCGTGCCCCACTGACCCGCGCCAGTTTCGGTCGTAACACCCTTTAAGCCCTGCTTTTTGGCGTAGTAAGCCTGAGCGATAGCGGAGTTGAGCTTGTGGCTGCCGCTTGTGTTGTTGCCCTCAAACTTGTAGTAAATCTTTGCGGGTGTGTCAAGAGCCTTTTCAAGGAAATATGCTCTGATTAAAGGAGACGGACGGTACATCTTGTAGAAGTCCTGGATCTCCTCGGGAATGTCGATATAAGCGTCGGTGTTGTTAAGCTCCTGAGCGATAAGCTCGTCGCAGAACACGGGAGCCAGCTCCTCGGCCGTCATGGGCTTGTGGGTTGCGGGATTAAGCAGAGGCGCGGGCTTGTTTTTCATGTCGGCGCGGACATTGTACCATTTTGTAGGGATTTCGCTTTCATCAAGATATGTTTTGTAGGGAATTTTGTTTTCTTTCATAACTATTTCTCCTTTATTAATATTAAAAATAAAAAACCTGTCCCGACTATTGCCGGGACAGGATAAATCCTGCGGTGCCACCCTGCTTGACGTAAAACTACGTCCTCTCAACGCGTACTGACATACGCTGACCTTTGGTTACGGAAAGTCCTGTTCCGTCTTACATACTCCGCGCATAAGCGCGTTTCCGCTCGCCCTCGGAAGTCCATTCGGCTCTGTGTTCTCTGCCGCGATTTCACCGCCCGCGGCTCTCTTTGAGAGAATTGGCACAGCCTACTCACTCTTCCTCATCGGTTTATATGCATTATAACCCCATAAAGACTGTTTGTCAATAGTTTTTTAGGCGTTTTTTCAGCCGGCTTAACGCGATAAATGATTAATGCATTGCCAACATCAGCTTAATATGTTATAATAAAAAGAGTTTTTAACGAGAGGAAATGATAACATTGGCTAAGGCGGTTCCGCTGTTCAGCGGCAGCAAGGGCAACAGCTATTTTATCGGCTCAGGCGGCGAGGGCGTGCTGATTGACGCGGGCAAAAACTGCAAGCAGATCGAGCTTGCCATGGCGCAAAACGGAGTTGACATGAACAGCGTTCGCGCCCTGTTTATTACCCACGAGCACATTGACCACTGCGCCGCGGTAAGGGTGCTTGCAAAAAAATATCACCTTGACGTATACGCAAGCGCGGGAACGCTGCGCGCGCTTGAAATGAGCGGAAAGCTTGACCCCTTAACCAAAACCCATGTCATCGAAACCGAAGTCGCCGTGGGCGACATGCTGATAAGCCGCATAAACACGCCCCACGACGCGGCCGAAAGCTGCTGCTATAGGGTGGTAGCTCCCGACGGAAAGGCGGCGCTTATAGCAACGGATATGGGAATTATGACCGACGGGGTGCGCATGGCCGCGGCCGAAAGCGACTTTGTTGTGCTTGAATCAAACCACGACATAGATATGCTTAAAACGGGACCGTACCCGTATTTGCTTAAAAAGCGCATCTTGTCCGACAAGGGGCACCTTTCAAACGAGGCATGCGCCGCCGAGCTTGTTGAGCTTGTAAACAGCGGCACCCTGCGCCTGATGCTGGGACATTTAAGCGAGCAGAACAACTCGCCCTCTCTTGCGCTTCGCACCGCAGTCTGCGAGCTTGAGCGCGCGGGAATGAAATACAACAACGACTTTACGCTGGACATAGCTCCCGCGATGACAACAGTAAAGAACGTGATTTTTTAATGCTGAAGGTAAACATTATCTGCATAGGCAAAATAAAAGAAAAATACTTCACCAACGCTATTGCCGAATACTCAAAGCGGCTCGGCGCGTTCTGCAAGTTTCAGATAATTGAGCTTGCCGAGGAACGCATAAAGAGCAACGCGCCGAACCAAGCTCAGATAGACGAGGTGCTGCTTGCCGAGGGCAAAAGGATAGTTGCCGCGATGTGCATTGAGGGCAAGCTTATCTCGAGCGAGGAGCTTTCAAAAACACTTACGAACGCGGCGGTTATAGGCAAAAGCACAATAGACTTCATCATAGGCGGCAGCTACGGCATGAGCGATGAAGTAAAAAGCCGCGCTGATCTGAGGCTTTCGATGAGCCGCATGACATTTCCCCACCAGATGGCGAGGGTTATTCTTTCCGAACAAATCTACCGCGCGTTTGAAATCAGCACCAACGGTAAGTACCACAAATAGCCGCCACGCGGGCAACGTGACGTTGCATCCG
>OMYD01000020.1 GCA_900315195.1 uncultured Eubacteriales bacterium
GTCCTGCTCCTCAACCTGAGAAGGATTGAGAAGCTGAGGGCGGAGATATTGTTGCTCTTTGCCCGCAGTTTGAAATTTGGGTTTGTTCAGTAGATATTACATATACAATTGGTTTTAAAGCTATCATTTATGTTTAGTTTGTTGGGAATATGTGAAATAGCAGCAAAATATGGAAACAAAATATATCGTATCGTTGGATTTATTGCAAGCGCTTCTACTTTTGCTTACTTGTTTCATAGGCAGTATTATGCTATATGGGAAGCATTTTTTAATCCTTTTCCATATTGGTTGGCATATTTGGTTATTTTCCCGACTCTTATTGTTCTGTCATATTTTGGACAGAAGTTATATAACAGAATTGTACGGCAATTTAATAGTGTTAGAAGATGTTGCTACTGAATTTGAAATTCAAGGACTTGAGCTTGACTACACCATCGTTGCATGGGACGCTGATTTCCGTATGACAGACGATGGCTGGACCTACAACAGCTTCAAGGGAAGCAAGTGGCAGAACGTCAACAGCGAGGAGCGCCGGCTGTACCTCAAAAACACCTACCGCGTCCTCCTCACCCGCGCAAGGCAGGGTATGATCATCTTCGTCCCGCAGGGCAGCGACACAGACGCCACCCGCCCGAGAGAGTTTTATGATGGGACGTATCACTACCTCAAGGGGTTGGGGATTACGATATTCTGAATAATATAGGGCAGGAATGGCATATTGTCTTTCCTGCCCTGTACTTTGTAAAAGCTATTAAGTTATTTGAAATCTAGTAAATCAACGATGTATTAAGCTCTGATTTCAAATTATACTCGTGAGTTTGACAAAAACATCAAAACTTATTATAATTATACAAAGATGAGATTTCTTGTTGACAATTGAATAATAAAAAACTTATTATAATTATACAAAGATGAGATTTCTTGTTGACAATTGAATAATAATATGTATAATATAATTAGATTGTATCATACCAAGAACAATTAGGTTACTATGATAAGGTAGTATACCGCAAAGCTCTAACACCTCATCTTCGGATGAGGTGTTATCTTTTATTAGGAGGTTATTATGAAGTACATTATAGGTTTGGACATGGGCATCACGTCTGTCGGCTTTGCAACAATGATGCTGGATGATAAAGATGAGCCTTGCCGCATTATTCGTATGGGGTCCAGGATCTTTGAAGCAGCAGAGCATCCGAAAGACGGTTCTTCGTTAGCTGCTCCTCGCAGAATTAACCGCGGCATGCGCCGCCGTCTGAGAAGAAAAAGTCATAGAAAAGAACGGATCAAAGACTTAATAATAAAAAACGAATTGATGACCGCAGATGAAATCAGCGCGATTTACAGCACAGGAAAACAGCTGTCGGATATTTATCAAATCAGAGCCGAAGCTTTAGACAGAAAACTTAACACCGAGGAATTTGTCCGTTTGCTTATTCATCTTTCTCAGCGCAGAGGATTTAAATCCAATCGAAAAGTTGATGCTAAAGAAAAGGGTTCTGACGCCGGAAAACTCCTTTCCGCAGTCAACAGCAACAAAGAGCTGATGATTGAGAAGAATTATCGCACCATCGGTGAAATGCTGTATAAAGATGAAAAGTTTTCCGAATATAAGCGCAACAAAGCAGATGACTATTCCAATACTTTTGCCCGTTCGGAGTACGAAGATGAAATTCGTCAGATTTTTAGCGCGCAGCAGGAACACGGCAATCCGTACGCAACAGATGAATTGAAAGAAAGCTATCTTGATATTTATTTATCGCAGCGTTCATTTGACGAAGGTCCCGGCGGCAGTAGCCCTTATGGCGGTAATCAGATTGAAAAGATGATTGGCAATTGTACTCTGGAACCCGAGGAAAAACGCGCGGCAAAGGCAACTTTTTCTTTTGAGTATTTTAATTTGCTGAGCAAGGTAAACAGCATTAAAATCGTATCATCATCAGGCAAAAGAGCTCTGAATAATGACGAGCGTCAAAGTGTTATCCGACTTGCGTTTGCCAAAAACGCAATAAGCTATACTTCCCTCCGAAAAGAGCTGAACATGGAATATAGCGAGAGGTTCAACATTTCTTACAGTCAGTCCGATAAGTCTATTGAAGAAATAGAAAAGAAAACGAAGTTTACCTATTTGACTGCTTATCACACTTTCAAAAAAGCTTATGGCTCGGTATTCGTTGAATGGTCTGCTGACAAGAAAAACAGCCTTGCATATGCTTTAACGGCATATAAAAATGATACTAAAATTATAGAATACCTTACTCAAAAAGGCTTTGACGCCGCTGAAACAGATATCGCATTAACTCTTCCCTCTTTTTCAAAATGGGGTAATCTTTCCGAAAAGGCGTTAAACAATATTATTCCATACCTTGAACAGGGAATGCTGTATCACGACGCATGTACCGCGGCGGGCTATAACTTTAAGGCTGATGATACCGATAAGCGTATGTATCTTCCGGCTCACGAAAAAGAAGCGCCTGAATTGGACGACATCACAAATCCGGTTGTGCGCCGCGCAATTTCACAAACGATCAAGGTTATTAATGCTCTTATTCGTGAAATGGGCGAAAGCCCGTGTTTTGTAAATATCGAGTTAGCGCGTGAACTCAGTAAGAACAAAGCGGAACGAAGCAAAATCGAAAAGGGACAAAAAGAAAATCAGGTGCGCAACGATCGTATAATGGAACGTCTGAGAAATGAATTCGGTCTGCTCAGCCCGACAGGTCAGGATTTAATAAAGCTTAAGCTTTGGGAGGAGCAGGATGGTATTTGCCCGTATTCTCTGAAGCCTATCAAAATCGAAAAGCTTTTTGATGTGGGATATACCGACATCGACCATATTATCCCGTACTCGCTCAGCTTTGATGATACCTATAACAACAAAGTCTTGGTTATGTCCTCTGAGAATCGTCAAAAGGGCAATCGGATACCTATGCAGTATCTCGAGGGAAAACGTCAGGATGATTTCTGGCTTTGGGTTGACAATTCAAATCTCAGCCGAAGAAAAAAGCAGAACCTTACGAAAGAAACTCTGTCTGAGGATGATTTGTCAGGATTTAAAAAGCGCAACCTTCAGGATACACAGTATCTGTCAAGGTTTATGATGAATTACCTTAAAAAGTATCTGGCGTTAGCTCCGAACACAACGGGACGGAAAAACACCATTCAGGCGGTCAACGGAGCGGTTACCTCCTATTTGCGGAAGCGCTGGGGAATACAAAAAGTGCGCGAAAACGGTGATACTCATCACGCTGTTGACGCCGTGGTCATTTCGTGCGTAACAGCCGGAATGACAAAACGCGTTTCCGAGTATGCCAAATATAAGGAAACGGAATTTCAGAATCCGCAAACAGGAGAATTCTTTGATGTCGATATAAGAACAGGTGAGGTAATAAACCGCTTCCCGTTGCCGTATGCACGGTTCAGAAATGAGCTGCTTATGCGTTGCTCTGAGAATCCGTCGCGGATCCTGCACGAAATGCCTCTGCCTACTTACGCCGCAGACGAAAAGGTAGCTCCGATATTCGTTTCCCGTATGCCTAAGCATAAGGTCAAAGGTTCCGCGCACAAAGAAACAATACGAAGGGCATTTGAAGAGGACGGTAAGAAATATACCGTTTCAAAGGTACCGCTGACAGATTTGAAGCTAAAAAACGGCGAGATTGAGAATTACTATAATCCCGAAAGCGACGGTTTGCTGTATAACGCATTAAAAGAGCAGCTGATCGCTTTCGGCGGAGACGCGGCAAAAGCTTTTGAACAGCCGTTTTATAAACCAAAGAGCGACGGCTCAGAGGGGCCGCTTGTAAAAAAAGTAAAGCTTATCAATAAAGCGACTTTAACCGTGCCTGTATTAAATAATACCGCTGTTGCCGATAACGGCTCTATGGTGCGGGTCGATGTATTCTTTGTCGAAGGCGAGGGGTATTATCTTGTACCGATATATGTCGCCGATACAGTGAAAAAGGAACTGCCGAACAAAGCAATCATCGCAAACAAACCATATGAGGAATGGAAAGAAATGCGGGAAGAAAACTTTGTTTTTTCACTTTATCCAAATGATTTGATTAAAATATCATCAAGAAAAGACATGAAGTTTAATCTGGTAAACAAAGAGAGCACGCTTGCGCCTAATTGCCAAAGCAAAGAAGCACTTGTATATTATAAAGGCTCGGATATCAGTACAGCAGCGGTTACGGCAATTAATCACGACAATACTTATAAGCTTAGGGGCCTGGGAGTAAAAACACTTCTGAAAATTGAAAAATACCAAGTTGATGTATTAGGAAATGTTTTCAAAGTCGGCAAAGAAAAACGCGTGAGGTTTAAATAATGGGTTATCGGGTGATTTTTCTTGCGAATCCGGTCAAATTAAGCTCTAAAAACGAACAGCTGTTGATTGATAACGGCGAAGTGACGAAAATACCGCTTGAGGATATTGAGTGTATTGTAGCAGATACTCCGCAGCTGAATATTACCGCAAGGCTGCTTGCAAAGTTTGCCGAATACGCGATTTCCTTCTATGTAACGGATAAAGGACATCATCCGAGCGGAGTGTTCCTTCCGGTCAGCCGCCACAGCAGGCATATGTCTGTATTGCAAAGCCAAATTGACATGACGCTGCCGACAAAGAAAAAGCTTTGGAAGCAGATCGTGCGCCAAAAAATCGAAAACCAGGCAACCGTCTTAAAGCTGTGCGATATTGAGGGATGGCATGAGATCGACTGCATTAAAAATTCGGTCAAATCCGGCGACAGCGAAAACATGGAGGCGGTCGCCGCTTCAAAATACTTTCGGCTGATGTTTGGAAAAACGTTTGCCAGAGCACAGGAGAACGGTATTAACGCTGCGCTGAATTATGGTTACGCAATTTTGCGAGGAACGATTGAAAAGTATCTTGTCGCTTACGGATATGAACCCGCGTTGGGTATCTTTCATAAAAGCAGCCTAAACAGTTTTAACCTTGCGGATGATTTAATTGAAGCCTACCGGCCGCTTATTGATTTGTATGTAAAAGAATTTGTATCAGAGGATGAAGAGCTGAAAACCGCGCGAAAAGCACAGCTTGTTAATCTGCTTAATGCAAATGTCATTATAGACAATAGGCTTTTCGCCTGTGCAAGAGCGATCGAGCTGACGGTCAGCAGCCTAACCGGTTTTATTCAAGGAAACAAAAACGAATTGTTATTACCCGCTATTATGGATTTGGAACAGCATAGGTATGAATAAATTTATGAGAATGATCGTATTCTTTGATTTGCCCGTAAAAACAAAAACCCAGCGTCGGGTAGCAACGCAATTCCGGAATTTTTTGTTAAAGGACGGTTATTTCATGGTTCAGTTCTCGGTATATTGCCGTATATGCAACGGCTATGACGATGTTGAAAAACACAAGCTGAGAATCAGAAACAACAAACCCGACAACGGTTCCGTTCGTCTGCTTGTTATAACAGAGAAGCAGTATGAAAAAATGGAGTTGATTATCGGCAATCGGGTGACCGAGGAAGAACACTCCGTGTTTGAACAATTGTCTATTTTTTGAGAGAATGAGTTGTTTTTTGACAAATAAAACGTATTTTTCCAATACAAAAAACCTGATAAACGCAGTGTTTATCAGGTTTTTTGCGTCCCTATTATACCATACCAAGAATAATTAGGGAACTACAACCACTATACATCGTGAAAGATAGATTAAACCATTATACCATACCAAGAATAATTAGGGAACTACAACAAATAAAATAAAATGAGGTAGTCTATGGGGATTATACCATACCAAGAATAATTAGGGAACTACAACTGAGAGTAAACGGTTAAAAAACGAGCCGAAATTATACCATACCAAGAATAATTAGGGAACTACAACCTCAACATCTGAGTAGCTCACGCAGAAAACATTATACCATACCAAGAATAATTAGGGAACTACAACTCAAGTAGTCACGTAAGGGCTATTCGTAGAATTATACCATACCAAGAATAATTAGGGAACTACAACAAAACACGATAAAGAGAGTGCGGTGAAGCTATTATACCATACCAAGAATAATTAGGGAACTACAACTATTGCACGCAACACAAAAATCGATACTTTATTATACCATACCAAGAATAATTAGGGAACTACAACTTTGTCAAGCGTTTTTTTAAAACTTTTTTTATTATACCATACCAAGAATAATTAGGGAACTACAACAATAAGGATGGAAGATAAATATATTCAAATATTATACCATACCAAGAATAATTAGGGAACTACAACGTGAAAAGTTGAGCTTACGGCTCAGCTCCGATTATACCATACCAAGAATAATTAGGGAACTACAACAAGCACCGGTTTACTTTTTCAAACTTTGCTAATTATACCATACCAAGAATAATTAGGGAACTACAACCATGCTCAACACCGCTATCACCGGCAGCAAATTATACCATACCAAGAATAATTAGGGAACTACAACATAAACAGCCTGATACAATTCGTTTGCAATATTATACCATACCAAGAATAATTAGGGAACTACAACTTGAATGTCCGAATTGTCATATTGCTCTGCATTATACCATACCAAGAATAATTAGGGAACTACAACTAATCTTGCGGATTGACTTGCGTTGCGTCCATTATACCATACCAAGAATAATTAGGGAACTACAACGACTAACCAACAACATGATTTACAACCCGAATTATACCATACCAAGAATAATTAGGGAACTACAACAGCGATTTCATACATATTCACCCCCGAATAATTATACCATACCAAGAATAATTAGGGAACTACAACTGCTTGGTGGTTTTTGCCCTGTTTTTGCGGATTATACCATACCAAGAATAATTAGGGAACTACAACTATAACCCAGTTAGCCCCAATTTTTTCACAATTATACCATACCAAGAATAATTAGGGAACTACAACCAAGGTAAAAGAAGCAAAAGAAGATATCGAATTATACCATACCAAGAATAATTAGGGAACTACAACACAGAGAACGGAGGGCGTATATGCGTAGTTATTATACCATACCAAGAATAATTAGGGAACTACAACGAGATTTTCAAGCCTGATAACGGGGGCTGTATTATACCATACCAAGAATAATTAGGGAACTACAACCCTACGCATCGTCGGGGCAGGGCAGAACGTATTATACCATACCAAGAATAATTAGGGAACTACAACACTGCGGAAAAGGGATTGCAAGAAAAAACAATTATACCATACCAAGAATAATTAGGGAACTACAACAGCTTCTTCCTCAGTAAATACACCACACTCATTATACCATACCAAGAATAATTAGGGAACTACAACCCGTGCGCGGCCGGTTATGAAGCTTGTTTAATTATACCATACCAAGAATAATTAGGGAACTACAACTGGTAATGCATTTTCTTCATTTGCCTTTTCATTATACCATACCAAGAATAATTAGGGAACTACAACTTGCCAAATGGTCATCCCACAAAGTTAGTGATTATACCATACCAAGAATAATTAGGGAACTACAACTACGGAAAAATACTGTACCGATTTCAAAGAATTATACCATACCAAGAATAATTAGGGAACTACAACCCGAGTACGGCATAATCAAGAGCTGGGTTCATTATACCATACCAAGAATAATTAGGGAACTACAACATTCAATTTGATAAAAACACATTATATCAAATCAATAAGGTACAGTCAACAAAGTTTGTAAAGAGCGGGTACAGCGAAAGCGGGAAAAGGATAAGGCGGAGAAACAGCGGATAAAGGAAAGGAAGATTCAAAACGATAAACAGAAAAAGAGGTTCTGGTTGTTTCAGAGCCTCTTTTGGAATTTGTTTAATCAAGTATTTCATTATGGTTAGAATATTCTTTCCGTCCTTGTATTCATAGCTCACGTTGTCCATGCTTTTCTTGACAATAAAGATTCCCAGTCCGCCTCTTTGATCTGCTCGTCTATGAACGCCTGTGCCAAAGGGAGATTCATTCTGTCGGCCATGCTTTTCGGATTATAGTTGCCTCTTTCATCAAGAAGGATCACAATTGTCATCTTTGTTCCGCCGTAAAACGGTGTAACGCCCGATTTTAGGCGATTTGTACTTTACCAGGTTTTTTGTTTCGTGAGCGATCCCTTTCGGGCGGGTGAGCACTCCCCTTACAGGGCGGTAAACATACAAAGCGGGAAGCAGCCACTTGTGCTCGGCAAAGAAGGGATAGTTTTTCTTTAGGTCATCTCCGCGCAAAAACACCCGGTCAAAGATTCGCGACTATGTAACCGTCGGCCGTTCAGATAGCGGCGAGCTGCAAATCGTGGTGGACGGGCCCCTGTTCTCCGCCATGCAGTTTGAAATTTATCTGCTGGAAATCGTCAACGAGGTCTATTTCCGCATGCGGTACGACTATGAAACCCTCAGAAAATCCGCGGAAGAAAAACTTGACCGTAAAATAAAGGCGCTGAGCGACGGAACTTATACCTTTAAATTCGCCGAATTCGGCTGCCGCCGCAGACTCTCCCGCGAGTGGGAGGATGTTGTGGTGCGCCGTCTTGCGACAGAAACCGACAAGTGCGTCGGCACATCAAACGTATATCTCGCAATGAAATACAACCTCACCCCAATCGGCACCTACGCTCACGAGTATGTGCAGATGTATCAGGGAATAGACAAGATCCCTCTCGCCTACACCAACCACTACGCCATGCGCGACTGGTACAACGAGTATGACGGCGACAACGGCACCGCCCTGACCGACACCATTACCACAGACCTGTTTCTGCGCGACTTCAACCGCTCAATGGTAAATAACTACACGGGTGTACGTCACGATTCGGGCGACCCATATGAATGGGGCGACAAAATCATCGCCCACTACGAAGGCTACGGCGTAGACCCCAAAACCAAGCTGCTGCTCTTCTCCGACAGCCTTGATTTTGACCGCGCTCAGGCGCTGTATGACTACTTTAAGAACAAAGCCAAGGTATCCTTCGGCATCGGCACCTTCTGCTCCAACGACACCTGCGAAAAGGCTCTCAACATCGTTATTAAGCTGCAGTATGTCAACGGCAGACCCGTGGCAAAGCTGTCCGATAATCCTGAAAAATCCATGTGCCGTGACACGGAATATCTCGATTATCTGAAGCGTTCGGTTGAATTCAGACTAAACAGAGAAAAATAATATCCCGAGCGGTTCACACGGGGTACTATACACCAATGAAAACAGCCTGAGCAAATGCTCAGGCTGTTTTTTGTATTGGGTTATTTGTGTTTTACTTATTTGCGAAGTTCTTTTACAAAATCGTCAAAGAACTTCTTGCTATCGGCGTCGTTCTTGATCGATTCGTAAACAAACGATTTTTCGCCACGGTTAGCGTAATCGGTAACGGCAGCGAAAAAGGCAGTAACAAAAAAGCTGAAGAACGAAACAATGATCATGACAATAGCCAGAATCAGGCCTGATTTGCGCGGACCCATCTTTTCACGGCCGCCCTTAATCGAGAGAATTCCGAAAATAAGGGCTACAACTCCGAACAGAAACGCAAGACCCGCAAATCCGACGTTTTTAAAGCTGTAGAACATGGTGTCCGAACCTTTGATTTTTGCTGTTCTTACGGCGAAAGCGAGAATAATAAAAATCACCGCGGCAATTCCCGAAAAAAGACTGATAAAACCTTTAACGTTTTTTTTCATTTTTTTAACCTCCTAAAATATATTAATCTGCTTACCAGATTATTTTACGTCGCGTTTGTTAACAATCTTAACCGACAGGAACAGGAACAAAACGGTAAACACAATGCCAACCGCCAATACCCTGAAACCGTCTGCCGAGCTGTGAATATTGGAGGGGTTGATTGAGCTTGGAGAATAGTCCTCAAGCTTAAAGCCCTTAAATACGTTTTGGATCAGTTGGTCAAGCAAGGTGTATATAAGCGAAAAGCCGCCCACGCCGAACATAACTCCCAGAACCGTGCCAAAGGTTTTGCTCCTGAGCGCGGTTGTGGCAAACAGAATCATTGTACACATTGCCAGAACAAGAAGGAACCTCATAAGAAGATATGTGGTTGCGTACAGATAGTTTCCGTCGAGCTCAAGGGTGGGTAAAGAGCCCGCAAGCCTTCCCGCAAAGCCCGCAATAAAGAACGCGATGTTATGGAAAATTATTACGACAAACTTTGAAACAGCGGTGTAGCCCTTGTTCGGAATCTGTCCCGCGATATTCTTTATATAGCCGTTTGACAGGTCGGCATAGCAGAATATTGAAACAGAGATGTAGAGTGCCACGACAGTCAGAACTTCAATCGGCGATCCTATAATTTCGACCAACTGAGATGAATAGTCTTTTGAAAAGAACATGGGTACAAGGTTTAACAATGCCTCAAAAACAAACGTAATTAACAGAGAAACCCAAAACGACTTCGATGTTCTCAATCGGTAAAAATCCATCTTAATAATTCTACCCATTATGCTCCCCTCCTGTCACACTGAGATAATAATCCTCAAGGGATACATCGTTAACGCCCACGCGGTCGGGAACAAGGTTTTTGTCAACCAGCAGTTTAACAATGCTCTTAACCTCATCCAAACGCTCACCAACGCGGATGATATTATCTTCGTCAACAGACACATCGTTAAAGCCCGCGCCCTTAATCAACTCAGCGGCGGCTTGATTGTCTTCGGTGTTAAGCTCAATATACTTGCCGCAGCGGCGGTGAAGCTCCTCGGTGGTGAACTCGTCGACAAGCTTGCCCTCGTGGATGATTCCGTAGCAATCCGCGAGCTTTGAAAGCTCGTCGAGGATATGGCTGGAAATCATTATGGTGATTCCTCTTTCATCTCTGAGCTTGGCAAGCATCTGGCGAACCTCAACAATACCCTGAGGATCAAGGCCGTTGATAGGCTCATCGAGAATTATTAGCTTTGGGTCGCCGATAAGCGCGAGGGCTATGCCCAGACGCTGTCTCATGCCCAGCGAGAACGAGCCCGCCTTCTTTTGCTTTGCGTTTTCAAGTCCGACTAACTTTAGAAGCTCGTCGATATAGCCCTTTCTTTTGTCACAGCCCATGGCGATTGCCTTTAGCTTCAGGTTTTTGTGCGCCGAAAGGTTTGGATAAATGCCCGGGTGTTCAATAAGAACGCCTACGTTGCGCATTTCCTTCATAGCATCATTTCCTGTTTTGCCGAACATCGAGAACGAGCCTTTTGTCGGTGTCGACAATCCGCTCAGCATTCTCATTACAGTGGTTTTTCCCGCGCCGTTACGACCGATTAAGCCGTAAATCGAACCCGGTCGGATATGGATACTTACATCTTTTGCGGCTGCCTTTTCGCCATACATTTTTGTAAGGCCGTCGGTAGTCATGATATACTCCATCTGCTCTCCCCCTTTTAAATTTAATTAATACCATTTTACCATAATTTTTTGCAGATGTCACTACCTTTTTTATTGAATTTTTGCTTTATTTAGATTTTTCCTCAAAAAAATCCGCCGGGAGTTTAATAACCCGACGGATAAAATACTATTCAATTTGCGGTTACCGTTTTTCCGATTCCATACGGATTTCCGTATTCGGCAAGATAATTCTGGATAGCCGTAGCATCCAGGATGCTCAGGCCGCCTCCGTCTACATCGCCGCAGCGTTCAGCCTGCTCGGTATCGCCCTCAAGCATACCGGCAAGGCAAAGCTGGATTGTAGTTACGTCAAAGATTGTCACAACACCGTCGCCGTCGGCGTCTCCGCGAATATACGGCTCAAAATCTGTAATTACGTATTTTATGCCCTTTTCCAGAGCGTAATTACGCGCGAAGCTGTTTTTGGAGCAGTGAATAACAAGCCTGCCGCAGTCATCGAACGCGTTGTCGGCTATATAATCAACCGAATCCGGAATGATTATTTGAGTCAAAGCAGGGCACGAAGCAAACGCCCTTTCTCCGATTGTCTTTACAGTTTTACCCAGCGACACGCTTTTAAGCGAGCCGCACTTGTAAAACGACTGGTCGGGAACCGATTGAATACCGCTGCCCAAGACTGCCGTTTTAAGCCCCGTACACTCCTGAAAAACTCCGAAGCCAATGCTTTCAACGCTGTCGGGTACGTTTATTTCTTTAAGCCCGCTGCAGCCGTAGAACGCGTCGATACCGATCGTTCTGAGATGTTCGGCCTTTTCAAACGATACCGAATTGATATCGGTATTGCCGAAAAACGCGTAATTGTCAATGACCGCGACGTTTGCGCCGAGCAGCTTATCGGGAATCTCAACGTCGGCAGAGCGGTTGTCGTAACCGTGAATAACCGCCTCCCCGCTGTCATTTTTATCGAATGAGAATCCGTAAATAGTAACATAAGAATCGGCAGCGCATACCGTAACGGTACCGAGAATTATTAACACAAGCGTAACCGCAAGTGTTTTTATTATGCTTTTCATAATCTGACACCAAACCTTTTTTAACTTTTGCTGAATACCAAATTGCTAGAAAACGGGATCATCGCCCCAGTCATCGCCTCCGCCGCCATTGTCGTCGCCATGGCCGCTGTAGTTTTCAACACTGTTGGTGAGAATACTGCTGAATGTTACTTTTAGACAGTCAAACTCAGGAGAGATATATTCTTTTTTCAACCAATCTCCTCCTTCATTTCCCCGGAAATCAGTCGTTACTTACACAAACTCCGTTTACCGCCATGTTCTTAGACGCGATGTCTGACAGGCAGATGTATTCGGAGTTGCTTAGTGTAACACTTCCGTCAGGGGCAATAAGATAAGCGGTTGCTTTCATAATGTATGTCTTGTTTGTGTAGGTGATAACTCCGTCTTTATCCTTGTATGTGTTTCTGTAGCCCTTAAAGAATTCCACACGGTTTTTATTTGTAAGGCTTCCTGTCGGAATTTCACTTATCTGTATGCTTCTTCTTTTGCTGCTGTCGGAAGAATCGTAATTGTAGACGCTTGGCTTTTTTTCGTCGGTGATTGCCGCCTTAAGGTTAGCTTCGTCGGAATGGTAGCTGTAAGCCGCAGGGTCAAACGTTTCGCCGTTAAACACACCGCACAGCTCAAACACAACGCCTGTTTTATAGCCCGAACCGGCGCCGTAAATCTGATTCTGTCCGTCAGCAAAGGCGATTTCAAAGTCGGAATACAAAAGGTCGGTCGCTCCGCTTGAGGCAATATTGCCCTCTGTATCTGTCCAGCGGTTGCGGGAATAGCCCAAATGGGTCAGAGTTATACTTTTTTGAGTAGGCTGCGACCATGTTCCGTACATTTTTTTATCTTCATACGTTCCCCAGCCGGTAAGCTTAAAGGTCGCTCCGTCAACGACTTCAAGGTCGTCGGTCTGATTCCAGACGTTGCACCAATCATAGCCGAACTCGGTAGTGCCCTTGGGAACTCTTGCGAACACAACTTTATCCTTAAGACCTGTAAACGTAAGATCATATGACGGAGTCACAAGCGTTCCGTCGGCTTTTCCGTCGCTCCAAGTCCACGCGAGCCAGTCCTCGTCGCCTGCCTTGATGGCGTCGGGGTTGAGTTTCGCGGTTTTGGTGGGCTGCTCCGCGTCCTCAAACACGGGACTTATCCAATAGTTATCCATTATGCAGAACGAGAACCACGGGTCGTAGCACTTTGCGATAACATTCGCTCTTGCGTCGGCTGACTTTTTGATTTCCCAATAGCTGAACTGCTTGCCTTCGTATTCAACGTCGCGCAGGTCAAGCACCGCGAGTTTTTCATCAAGCAAGCGGTTAGCGCCGATTGTTGTATCAATCGCCGTGTATCCGCCCGCAGGAGTCATACGGTAATTGACATATACCTTCTTGTTAGACTGCTCGGCGTATACGGTGGTAGTCAGCTTTTTGTGGTTGACATCAGAGGTCTTTTTCATTCCCTTGTCAGTCCAGCAAAGCGTCTTGCCGTAATTGCTCTCAAACGGCGCGTTTTTCATAATATACTCGTCGTTCAACTCGTATGCGCCCGCGTCGGTAAGGTTTTCAGCCAATTCATCGCCGCTGAGCGTATCTTTAAACACAAAAGTCTTCATGCCGTTTGAGCGTTTTCAGCCAATTCATCGCCGCTGAGCGTATCTTTAAACACAAAAGTCTTCATGCCGTTTGAGCGAGTTTCAAAGCAGTACTTGATTTCGATATCAACCGATTCCTCAAGCGGCTTTTCCTTAAACATCGCTATATAGCGGTAGTTGCGGATTCTTGCGTCCTTGTCAACCGTCGTTGTTGTGATGTCGGAGCGCGGAATAGCGCTGCCGTTTTCAAGAACCTCATACCAGCCCGCGAATTCGTATTTATATATCCTGCTGTCGAGGGCGTTAAGAGTAAAGATAAACTTGCTGTTTTTCAGGAAGGGCGTTTCATCGCCGCTGTGATATCCAAGCGGTGATGTAAACTCGGGCATATAGCCTGTGGCGTTTCCGTCCGCGTCAAGAGCCGCCGTAGAATCATCCGTATATACTCCGTTTTCGTTGTATCTGATCTCAATGTCGGCGTGAACGGTAAACTGCTCGAACACGGCGTAATAGGTCATGTCGGCGCCCGGCATTGACGGAGCGAAATGATAATCGGTGCCGAGAGGCTCGGCTGTTTTATAGGAAAGCGGATCGGAATACCAGCCCTTAAATACATACCTGCCCTGAAGGCTCTCGTCGTTGTCGGGAACAGGCGTTACGGTACAGCCTGCTATTTCCTCCTGATTTTCGGGAAGCTCCTGCGGTGTTGAAAGCGTAGCGTAGGTCTCGCTTACATCGGCGTTGCAGAATACCTTGTAGCTCAGCTTGCGCTGGCTGTCGCGCTTGTAATAGATTTTTATGATATTTGTAACAGGCGGATCCGTATCGGGACGTATGGTAATGCTGCGCTGCTCGCTGCCTATGCGCGAATAGTGCGCGGTTTGGGTTTCGCCGTCTTTTTCATAGGTATATGTCAGCTTTGCGGGCGGATATATTGCAACCGCCTTACCGGCAGGCTGAGCGTCATAGGTATCGGGAGCTTTGATCTCGCCGTCCCAGAGGGTCGGGTCACCGTCATGCTGCTTTTCAGCCTCATAGTCGTAATACTTAACGGTGTATTTATATGAGCTGCGGTTATAGTAAACCGAAATAACCGTAACATTTCCGTCAAGTGTTACGCTTTCGCTTAATTCGGCATCATTGCCGTTGACCTTAATTGTTGTTTTGGTATTGTCTATAGCGTAACCCGTTTCGGCAAGTGAAGTGCAGATGTCGCGCGTATAAACATCTTCGGCGACGTTTACCGTATCGCCGATAACGGCGGTTTGGGTTTCGCTGTAATACAAATCATACTGTGAGTCGTCGTCGGCGTTTTGCAGATAGTGGTCTATCTGGTACAGCGTGCCGTTGTCGCTCGGCGTATAGAAGAAGATGATCTGGTTTTGCTTAAGCTCCTCACGCTTTGCTGCCTCCTCGTTGCTGTTGACGGAAGCGGAAAGCACTATGGAGCGCGAAAGCTTGTCGGGAATATAGCCCTCAACATACTGAGCGCGCTCGGTAACGGCAGCGTAAGCGGTGTCGATATCCTGGCTGTTTCTTAACACTTGCCCGGTTTCTTTATCAATATAGCTTACCTGATACCAAACCTTGCTCTTTTTAATGTACTCAAACTTAGTGGTGTTCGGCTCAAACTCAAAGCCGTCGTAGTTGCTTTCTATAAGCATTGAGTGCGACGACAAGGTAGGCCACCAGTTTGCTCCGCCGTCGACCCACTTGTGAGCGTCGTTAAGCTCGGAGCCGCCCTTTGCGTTAAATGTTTTTGTTTTGGAAACAAACACCGTACCTATGGTGGGCGGAGCCACCTCGACGCCGGTGCCCTGCTCGGTATAGATAACCTTATACTTCGCGGTATCCTTTGACACCCACTCGGCATAGAGCTTAAGCTCTCGGGTCACGGGTATTGTTTCCGGGTCAAAGCGCGCGGGCTGATTGTTTTCGTCGATATAATACCAGCCGGCAAACTTAGCTCCGCTTGAGGGCTCGGTAAGCTTATATACCGCCTCCTCGTCATCCTCGGGGATCTCCGACGTTTCAATAAACGTGTTGTAACCTACATTGGTGGTATGAAGCGCGTCTTTGAGACTGTAAGCGCGGAAATCGTTATAGAAGGTAACGTCAAAGGTAACGGGGACCCACTTTGCGTAGAGAGTCGTATCGTCCGCGGGCATTCTTTCTGTTGAGAAATCCATCTGACGATAGTAGTAGGGGGTATGATACCAGCCCGCAAACCGGAAGTAAGCGGCAAGCTCAGGATTGTAATAGGTAGGCGTGTAGCTAAACTTAGCCTGATTGAGCGGGGCGTTATAGTATACCTCAAATGACTTTTCGGCAATGTTGTTGCTGCGGTATTGAAGCGTAAAATGGTTACGGTTGTACAGGAACACAACGTCAGCGTGGTGTTTTTCGTCAAAATGATTTGCTTCGTCACCGTTCACGTCATATGCATACCAAGTCGACTGCGGGTTAAGGGTGCCGCAGCCGGAATATATTTCCTCTATATCCGACTCCGGAACAAGCGTAAAGCCGGTCAAATCGACCGCTGTCTGATTACCCTTGACAGCTTTAGCCAATTCATAACCGCTATAATTTTTATATCTGCCTTCGCCCCAGTCAAAGGTTTCCACCTTGTTATTTTCGGTAAGACCGTAATGTCTGCCGTTGTTAGTTATAATATCAATGTAGTTTCCCATTGATTTAAGCTCGGCGACGCCATCGTCATAGCCCATATCGGTAATGATATCCTCTTCATAAGGCAGCAGCCGCACATAGTTTTTGTATGTAAAGCAATACGGTCTTACGTTATCCGATGATCCTGCGCCGGACGACCATGAAGCGACATAGTGCAGTTCTCTGTAATCATATCCGGTTGCGGTATCTTTTGCCGTTCCGTCAGTGTTATAATCAAGGAACATCAGATCGTTGCCAAGCTTTTCATAAAAGCCTTTTACCGTATAATTATTTACCGACTTATGATCAAAATAGTACTTTGTACCGTATTCAACCGCCCAGCTGGTGAAGCGATATGGCACGCTGTATTGCCCGCCCGGTATAAGCGAAAACGCGTCGTTGAACCAAACATTAGCCATGTTTGCGCCGTAAAGGCATTTCTTTTCATAGTAATAATATTTATTGCCGCTGAATTCATCAAAGTCGAGACAGGAATCAGGGATCTGCGAGCTGTACTTTGGATCTATCGTAGGCAGCGATATACTTACTTGTTTCCATGTGGCGCTGTCAAGCCTTGAATACAAATTCTTTTCAGCTTTTCTGGAATAATTTCCGGTGCCGCTTGTTAAATAGAGCTTACCACTGCTGTCTTCTTTGGCGTAATAGAACTTCAGCGTAAACTCAGCGCGGTCGTAATAGACATTGATTCGCGTAGTACCGTCGCCCGAAACCGAGATGTCGGTATTTCCCTGGAACTGAAGCAGGGACAAGTCAATATTAAAATCATAGAAGTATTTTTGATTGCCCGTCAGCTGCGAGCGCAGCGCTTCACTGATGTCTGGGAAATCGCCGCTTGCTGATAGATCATAGCTGAAAAAGTTTTTTATAGCCGTGTACTGTCCCGATTTTTTTCGAACCGTGGTTTCAAGGTTTACCGGTGTGCCGGACTCCACATTTTCAACGTCCTTTGCCGCTATAACCGAATAGTTCCTGCCGATAAGCGCTCTTGCATCGTCAATAGATAAATTCTCAACATCCTCTGCCTTAAGCTTGCTGTCGGGGTTCTGAAGCCAGTAAACAACGCTGTATTTTGTCAGCTGAGGCTCCCAGGCCGCCTTGTAATAGGTATTGCCTATCGGCACCTCGCCGTGGGTGAACGGATCGGCGGCTGCTCTTATAGCGGCTTCGTCGGTGAGAACATTGCCGTTTTCATCCAGGTAATCGCCGTTTTCGTTCGACCTTACCCAGCCGTCAAAGGTATAGCCCATTCGCTTAGGCTCCGAGATTGTGTAGTTAGTACCGTGCTTTGCGTATACCGGCTCAACGCCGTAGCCGCCCTCGCCCAAATCAAAGCTGACAAGGTAATAGTTGCGGTCATAATAAAGCTTGAACTCGGTTGAACCGTCGGCGGCAATAGCGTCGGGCTCATGGAAAAGCGAGGTAAAGCCCTCAAACTCAATATGCTCAAGCTCATCCGGGAAGGTTCCCGTATAACCGGACTTTTCGTAATAATCGTTGCTCAGCGACAGATCCTCGGTATATAGGTCGTCGCGGATATTCTGCATGAAATATCTGACCTTGTAATGCACTTTGTCGGGGAGATAATATACGGTTATCGTATCGCTTTCATGAATATCTGTATATTTCAGGTTTATTGTGCGCACTTCGTTTGCGTCGGGTTCCGGCGAGTCCATCGGTCTGTAGCCCGGAATAACGGGGTTGGTAACTTCTACGTCGAGATTCTCGCCGCCGCGCAGTACAGCCACATACGGGTCGTGGGCGTTGCCGCCGCCGCTGTACTTGTACTCAATCTTAATGGTATAAAAGTCCTCGGCAAAACTGACTCTGGTGGCAAAAACCGTTCCCAGGACAGCTATTACAAGAAGGCTTACCATTATGGCGCTTCTTTTTAATACGGTATTCATATTGTCATCTCCTTTCCGTTTGATAAGATAAATTGGATTTTTAAACTGTTTTGGACGGCAAGGTTTTATTACTCCGCCCGTTAATGATATTAAACAAAATTTGTTTCTATTCCTTGAAAAATATAAATAGCTGCCTTTTTGGCATATCCCTTTTTCTGTCTGATAAAATCGCACGGTACTGTTTGCGCAAAACTGCTTTTTGAATCTTTAATGCAAGACAAGCTGTTTTGCCATTTAGGGACACTTCTACTTATAATTTTTCAATTATATTATATCACTAAATCGACAATATGTCAATCCTGTAGAGCTGCGCATCATTAGAAGATTTCATCAGTAAGCTTTTTAAATATGTTAAATATTGACAGTTTTTTGCAATATTTTGTAACTTTTAAGCTTTTTGGTTCTTTTGTTTAAAAGACTATCGTGACAGAATTTGCTGTTTTTTGCGTTTTTTATCAGCGCACAACAATCGCAACTTTTTCCAATATCCAGATATCAACACGACTTGCTGTTTATGCATGACCGATTCCGCAAAGGTCTGCGCGAAAAAACAGGCTGTTGTTTTACTGATGATTTTTCGCAAAGGCGTATCCCCGGCGCTTTGCCTAAGCGTTTAGAGCAAATAAGTATTATATAATATTTTTAACCGGCGCGCGCATTACGTCGGCAATCATATCAGCCGTTTGTTTCACATAATTGATTACTTTCTTATTGCAAACGCGGCTTCTTTAGGCTATAATAAAACAGTAAACAAAACACTGAGCAGGTGATTATATGAGGAAAAAACAAACACGAAGAATGCTTATCAACGCCTTTAGAACCGCTGGAGCCGACAAAATAATCAGCGGCTATTTGCTGTGGTTTTTTATAGCGGCGCTTCCGATTTGGATTTGGGAGCCGTATATCAACAGCTATGGCGACAGCCTTTGGTTCTAACGATCGTCGGCAGGATAATCACCGTTATTTTGTCGGTTTACTCGGTTGCCGTGATCGCGATATTCACGGCTGTTGTCACCAGCTTCTTTACGGACTTGGCGCGTTCGCGCAAGGAGGAAAGCACGCGCAAGTTTATGGACGAGCTTGAGCATCTTCCCGAGCTGTCAAAGGAGGAGCTTGAGGACCTGTCAAGACGCGTTAAGGAGTTTAACAGGAAAAGAACGGAAAAATAAAACGAAGGCTGCCGATACGTCGACAGCCTTTGGTGTTGTAAACCTTATTCAAAGTAAAACAGCTCCTCAAACTTTTTGTCCAGAGCGATACACAAAATCAACGCCAGCTTTGCCGTGGGGTTAAACTGCCCCGTTTCGATTGAGCTTATTGTGTTGCGGGACACGCCTACAAGCTTTGCCAAATCCGTCTGTGACAAATGCTTTTCCTTTCTTGCCGAGGCTAAATTGTTTTTAAGTATCAGTTCGTTATCCATATCACATAACACCTGCTAACTGCATGATCCACACGGCAAGCATCGACGCCGCCAAAACTCCCCAGATTATCGCCACGATCAGCTCGTGCCGCTTTCTGAGCTTGATATACTTTATAAGGAAAACGACAAACGCCATGGTAAACAGCGCAAAGTCCGCTCCCCTGTTTACATAATGCAGCACAAAACCGTTTACGGTGTCGACCGCTATCAGCAGTAAAACGCCGATTATATAGGCAGCCCACGCGCCGCTTTTTTGAGCCTCAATGTCGGGCAGGTCCTTTTCTTTGCCCTCGGTCTGAGCTTTTTTCAAAATCTCGTCTTTATTCATTACAAAAACCCCTTTCGCTTTTGCCAAGTTTACTTGGTATGTCTGTATTGTACCACTGCCAAGTTTACTTGTCAATAGTTTTTGCAAAGTTTTCTTGTCATTTTTATTCGGCTCGTGAGATATCCCACTTATTAGCTCTATAGTGCTATGTTTTTAAGCTCTTAAATATTAGACATATTAAATGATTTTTGCTATAATGCTCATATAAATTTGTAAAGGAGTATCAATATGCTGCATTCTTTTACTCGTAACCATAACGATTTATCAACCGAAGCCGGTTTTCAGTTTGAATTTTTCTGCGACTGCTGCGGAAACGGCTTTAAAAGTACGTTTGTAAGCTCTACAACATACAAGAAAAAGAAAAAATCAGAGCGCTTCGGCAGCTTTGCTTCAGGACTCGGCTCGCTGTTCGGCGGAAAGGCCGCTGAAGCGGGCTGGGCTATGGAGCGCGGAGCCTCTGTCACAGGCAGCCGCTTTGAGGGCGAATCTCCCCAGTGGAGAAAAGAGCATGAGGCGGCGTTTGACGCCGCTCAGGAAGAAGTAAAGCCCAATTTCAAAAAATGCCCGAGCTGCAACAGATGGGTATGCGATGACTGCTGGAACGAGGACGAAGGTCTTTGCACCGAGTGCGCTCCCCGTGAAGCAAGCTATGTAGCCAAAGCCCGCAACGAGGCAATGCGCCGCAACATCGACGAGGCTGCAGAGACCGCTACTGTTTGGCAGGGCAAGCTTGAAACCCGCACCACGGTATGCCCCAAGTGCGGAAAGCCCGCAGGCAACGGAAAGTTCTGCAACAACTGCGGAGCGCCTCTGGGCACAAACCGCTGCCCCAACTGCGGAGCACAGGTCGCGCTCGGCCTTAAATTCTGCGGCGAGTGCGGCTCACCAATGGCTAAATCGGGCAAGTGCCCCGAATGCGGCTTTGAAAACGAGCCCGGAATGAAGTTCTGCGGCGAGTGCGGCGCTAAGCTCTGATGAAGTACAGCGGAGAGGCCTTAGGGCACGCAGCCGAGCTTTCGATTGAACGCGAGGGACTTAGAATCGGCGCGAAGTTCATCGACTTTGCCGACTTTATTTCGATACGCCCCAAAAACCACCGCGTCTATATACAGACCTCATCAGACGGCGAAATTGAGGTTTCTATGCTGGGGTTCTCATACGACGGCTTCCTTGAGGAGCTGACCCAATGTTTTACAGACAGGGGTATGGAAGCGCTTTTCGCGGAGGAAGCGCCGATTATGCGCTGCGAGGGCGAATACGCGCTTCCTCAGGAAAATGGCAGGGGAATAATTGTTCTGCTGCCTGACGCTGTTTGCGTTCTTCCGCTTAACTGCCGCTCAATCCGCATACCGCTGTGCTTTACGCGTGAAATAAAGCTTGACGGCTACCTGCTGACTATAACCATGCAGTCCGGCGCGGAATATACCGTCGGCCGCATGGGCTATGACACAAAGCCATTTGCCGAAAGAGCGCAAAAGTCGGCGGAGCTTACAAAAATCAAAAGGGAAAAGGCGCTTGCAAAGCTTAAAACAACTGCGCCGTTTACTCACTGCGGGCTTTTCAGGACAGAACAACCCGAGCTTTACTGGACGGCGGCGTTCGGCAACGGCAGGTGCGCAATTGAGCTGTTTACCGGCGACGACTCCGCCACATACCTTTACAGCTTTTCAGAGCCGCGCGAGGAGTTTACGCTAAACGCCGAGGAAGCGCTGGAGGCAATGGGCGTACACCGCGAGATAATCTACCTCACCGACGAGCAGCTTGAAGAGAAGCCGCTCTACCGCATGAGCGTGGCGCGAAGCGAAGCCGTGCGGTTTTTGCGTGAGAAATCCTGCGGCAGGCTGATTCACAACGAATCGCATTCAAAGCGGCTGCAAGATTTTTTAGACGGAATTTAAAAAACAGAGCTTGGCTCAAAATCTCGATTTCGAGTTTTGAACCAAGCTCCTTTTCTTATCAGCCAAGCCTATAATAGTATCTGCAAATTTGTCTCTGTTCGCCCTGGTAATTGTCAATGCCTCTGAACTCCGGAACAAAGCCGCATTTTTCCATCACCTTTTGCGAGGCGACGTTTTCCGCAACGCAAATGCCCGCGATTTTGTCAATGCCGACGCGCTTCATAACAACGGGAAGAAACGCTTTTACAGCCTCGGTGGCGTAACCGTTTTTGGTGAATTTACCGCCGACGTGATAGCCTACCTCCCAGCCGCCGCCGTCAAGCGGTACAGCCTGAACATAGCCGATGTTCGTTTTGTCCTTAAGCAGCACCGGATAAATAAGCGGGCCGTCGCAGCCGCCGTACTGCGACGACAGAAAATCGATAGCGTCGGCTGCGTCCTCTACGGTTTCAAAAACCTCGTCGGGCACAAAGCGGCGGGTATCCTCGTCGAGCGAGTTTTCGTGAACCGCCTGCGCCATATCGGGTGTGAATTCGGTAATTATTAATCTTTCGGTTTCCAAATTGAACATACAAATCTCTCCTATCTGTGAATATACATTCTCGACGGCTCGGGGTCGCTTCCCTGAACCATGCAGAAAAACTCCCAGCCGTAGCGCTCATAAAAGCCGACGTGGTCGGTTATAAGGTAAATCGGGGTGATATGCTTTGACTTCATGTCGTAAACCGTAAAATCAAGCAGTCTGCCCGCGATTCCCTTTCCGCGGTAATCAGCCTCGGTATAAACCGCGCAGACGTTCGGCGCCAAGTCCTTTCTCTCATGGAAATCGTTTTCAATAACGCCCATGCCGCCGATTATTTTATCGCCGTCCAGGCAAAGGTACCAGCCGTACTCGGTTTTTCCGCTGAGGTAATCCTCCATGCATTCAAGGTACGCCTCCTTGGGAACTCCCCATTTTGAGCTGAACCACTGTGCGGCGGCGTTTTTTATTTCGGGCTGCTCGCGCAGCGTAATAATTTTATAATCCGTCATTTCAAATCTCCTTTCCGCTTGACTGCAATCATAGAATATCATATTATTTTTCAAAAATCTACCTCACAAACAAATATAATTAAAAAAGCGAACCCGCGTTATGCAGGCTCGCTGATTTTCATTTTGCGTATAATGCGCCATATACTTTTCTCCGAAAGGAAATTGCGCTCGGCAATGACCGATACCTTTTCACCGTCCAGATAATCCCTGTAAATCAGGACGTCGCGCTGTTTCAGCTCTTTTTTTGCTCCTGATTTTTCGCCCCAGCCCGCGCGGCCGGCGCTTTTCTTGGGAATGTATATGTTTTCTCCGTCAATATACTGCTGAATTATTTCTATTATATTTTGCGGCAGAACACTCTCTGCCTTAATATAGCTCATTGTTGCCTCCTAAAAAGTTTAATGCTTTAGGTGAAGCAATGGCTATAGTAATATTCAAACAATACCAAATAGCCAATGCTTATTTGGCAATAACATATCTTTTCAAAACGCAGCCCTCCTTTTCGAGATGATTATATATTAGATTACTCGTATTGTCAATTTATTTTTCGTCTAAATATTTGAAATATATTCAAGCTTTTCCCGGTCAATATCCCTTGTGCGCGTCGCGGGCCTGCACAGCGGAACCTGCTTTCCCTTTTTTATAAACAGCGGAACCTCGTTCAGAGCGACCTCTATATAATGAAGTCCCTTTGAAAGCGGATATTTATCAACGCGCTCTCCGCTGAGCTTTACAAACAGCATATCCTCGGGCAGGTAAACTGTTCTGCCGCTGACGTTCTGCTCGTAAACGGGCGCGATCATGCACTCGTCGCCGAGCATAAGCTGGGTTTCGCATTCGCGCGCAATCGGGTCGTCGGGATAATCGAGCGAGAGCGGACGGAAGATAAGCCCGTCGTTTTCCGCCGCCCTGACAAATGTGTCATATAGATACGGAATCAGGCGGTATCGCACCTGAATAATATCGCGGAAGTCCTCGGGATTTTCAAATCGATATCCCTCCTGGTCGCGTGTTCCCAGCGCCGAATGGTTGCGCATAAGCGGAGTGAACACGCCCAGCGCCAGAAAACGCAGCACCAAATCGCGTGTAGAGTTCTCGTTAAATCCGCCCAAATCGGCGCCGCAGTATAAAAATCCGCACATATTTGCCGCGGGCAGCATTTTGAGGTTGAGCAGAATATGCGACCACCACGAGTGATTGTCGCCGAACCAGATACCGCTTGAGCGGTGAGCTCCGATGTATGACGCGCGTGAAAACATCAGGATTTTCCCTTTGCCGAATTCGCGCTCAAAATACTCGCCTGCCGCCTTTGTCATATTAGCGCCGTAAAGGTTGTGGACGCGCTGATGGTTTACAGCCTCGCCGTTAATGTTGTGGTATATCCGCGCGTAATCCTCCTGAGCGTTCGACAGCCCCATAAAGGTGTCCTTTAGGTTAAAAAATCCGCTTAAATCCAAGTTTTTCCCTTTCAGGTCAGCCGCCTTGTCCAGCGCCTTTTCTATTCCCTCAACGGAATAAAACAGCGCGGGCTCGTTCATATCGTTCCAGAATCCGTCAATGCCGAGGTCTGTCAGGGTTTTGTATTTTTCGCCGAACCAGCGCCTTACATCGGCGTTGAGAAAATCGGGGAAGCAGCAGACTCCCGGCCATACGCCCGCCTCAAAATTTTCGCCGTCAGCCTTTTTGCAGAAAAAGCCATTTGCTTTTCCCTCCTCGTAAACGCAGTAGCCGTCCTCTTTTTTGACGCCCGCGTCAATAATGGGAATGAGGTGAATTCCCTGAGCCTGCTTCTCTTTTACATATTCGTCAAAATTCGGGAACGCTTTGTCATTTATTGTAAAGTCCTTGTAGCTGTCCATGTAATCGATGTCAAGATACACGCAGTCGAGCGGAATATCGGCGTTGTTATAGCCGTCAATAACCGCGTCAACCGCCTCGGCGTTGTGATAGCTCCAGCGGCTCTGCTGATAGCCGAACGCCCACTTGGGCGGAATATAGCTTTTGCCTATAGCTTTGCGGAACTCGCGGATAATCTCAAGCGGCTTGTCCGCAGAAATAACATAAATATCGAAGTCCGCGCCGTCAATTGTTATTTCGGAAACGTCCTGAATAGTGTAGCCGATGTCCCAGCTCACACGGGCAGGAAAATCTATAAAAATACCAAATTGGCGGCTGCCGCTGAGCAAAATAAAATTATGAGCGGCGTAGAGCGACTGCTTTGTTTCGGTGTGGAAGGGGTCGTCGCTGCAATAGCTTTCATAAACCCACCCGCGCTTGTTTATGCCGCGCGGCGACTCGCCCAGTCCGTAAACGATGTCCTTGGGCTCCATCTTAAACGCAAAGGTGAATTTGCCGTCATTGAGGCTGTTTTCAAAGGGGAAACCGGAAATGTCATTTGACGGAAACGACACCGTAACCGCCTCGGTAGCTATGGGTTTGCCGCAGGTATATTTTGTAATCATGGCATAAAATCCTTTCGCTGATGATTTTTCTACCATAAGTATAATTGATTTCTTAAAAACATTCAACCGATTCCGACGCAATTTTCTAAATAAAAATCAAACCCAAGCTGTTGAATTTGTATCTGCAATATGGTATAATAGTATAGTATATAAGCAGCTCTTAAATATAACCAGCTTTTTTGCGTTATATTCCGTGTACGGCAAGCGCGGTTATGTGGAATTTAACGCGACAGATGTTAAAGCGTTTTATTAAGTTTTAGTATAATATCCTTTGAAAGGGGTTTTAAATATGTGTGGTATTTGCGGCTTTACAGGCAAGCTTGAAAATCGTGATGAAGCAATCCGCAGAATGACCGAGGTCATTACTCACCGCGGACCTGATTCCGACGGTTTTTTCACCGACGACACCATCGCTATGGGTTTTCGGCGCCTGTCTATAATTGACCTCGAGGCAGGTCATCAGCCTATTTATAACGAGGATAAAACCTTGGTGCTCACCTTTAACGGCGAGATTTATAACTACAAGGCGATTCGTCAGGAATTGATTGAAAAAGGGCATAAATTCGCTACAGAAACCGACAGCGAGGTGCTTGTTCACGGCTTTGAGGAGTGGCAGGAGGATTTGCTGGCGCGTCTGCGCGGCATGTTTGCCTTCGCGATTTACAACACAAAGGATCACTCAATTTTCATAGCGCGCGACTTTTTCGGAATTAAACCCTTGCACTACACCCAAATCGGCGAGGATTTTGTTTACGCAAGCGAAATCAAAAGCATTCTTGAACATCCCAAGTTTGTAAAGCGCTTTAACAAACGCGCGCTTGACACATACCTGTCCTTCCAGTACGCGGTTCCGCCCGAAACCTTTTTCGAGGACGTTTACTGCCTGCTGCCGGGTCATTATCTGTGGTATAAGGACGGCGTAGTTGAAACAACAAGATATTTTGAGGCTAAATTCAATCCCGATGAAAACATGAGCGAGGACGAGGCCGTTGACATGATTGAAAAAGTGTTCGAAAACTCCGTAAGCGCCCATAAAATCGCGGATGTCGAGGTTGGCTGCTTCCTGTCATCAGGCGTTGATTCAAGCTATGTTTCAACCTATTTTGCCGACCAAAAGACCTTTACCGTAGGATTTGATTTTGGCGAAAAATACAACGAGATAAGCTGGGCGCAAAGCCTTAGCAAATTAATCGGCGTTGAGCACCATACGCACCTGATTTCAAGCGAGGAGTTCTGGGACGCGGTTCCCACCGTTCAGTATCATATGGACCAGCCGCTTGCCGACCCGTCCTGCGTCGCGCTTTACTTTGTTTCGCGCCTTGCAAGCCACTACGTAAAGGTTGTGCTTTCCGGCGAGGGCGCCGACGAGCTGTTCGGCGGCTATACCTGCTATAACGACCCCAGAGTTTTCAGAATATATCAGAAAATCGTACCGCACTTTTTGAGAAAGGCTCTGCGCGCGATCGCGCGCAAGCTGCCCGACATCAAGGGACGCGACTATCTGATCCGCGCCTGCGACAAGCTTGAGGACCGCTACATAGGCAACGCGTTTATGTATGACCTGAAACAAAAACAGGCTATTTTGAAGGATCCGTCCATAGCCACCGCTCCGCAGCGCCTTACCCGCAAGCACTATTACCGCTGCCGCAGGTATGACGATGTTACAAAAATGCAGTATCTTGACATAAACATGTGGATGGTAGGCGACATTCTTCTTAAAGCCGACCGCATGAGTATGGCAAACTCCCTTGAGCTTCGAGTTCCCTTCCTCGATAAGGAAGTCTTTAAGGCAGCTTCAAAGCTCCCCACGAACCTCAGGGTAAACAAATACAATACAAAATACGCCCTCCGCAAGGCGGCGGCGCGGCACATGCCCGAAACAACCGCCGAAAAAGAGAAGCTCGGCTTCCCTGTTCCGACGCGCGTATGGCTCAGAGATGAAAAATACTACAACATAGTTAAAAAGAAGTTTGAGGGTAAAACCGCTGAGAAATTCTTCAACACCGAGGCTCTTGTCGGCTGGCTTGACGAGCATTTCAGCGGCAGAGAAGACAACAGCCGCCGAGTATGGACGGTTTATGTGTTCCTTGTTTGGTACGACATCTACTTTGACGACGACAATCCAAAGGTTGAAAAACCGATCAATCATCTTGACGAGCTTAAAGCGGTAGCTGAAGCAAGACGTGAAAAGCAGCTTAACGCTCCGGGTGAGGTAATTATGGCGGCAGCCGAAGCGCTGACCGACGACGGTGAAGCTGCTCCTGTTCAGAAAGCCGAAACAGACGAGGCTCCCGCGAAAGAGGCTAAGGAAAAAGCAGCCGCCGACACCGAAGCTCCCGCTCAGGAAGCTCCGGCGGATGAAGCTCCTGCCGAAGAAACTGCCGAGGAGACTGCCGAAAAAGCCGCTCCGGCGGATGACGGCAACGAGCCGGCTTTAGTTGAAACCGAGGAAGAGCCTAAGCCCGCAGAGAACTACGCCGGTGATTCATCAGATGATGAGTATGTAAACATCTCAAATCCCGAGGACGACAATGTATATGAGGCGCCAAAAGCCCCGGCAACTCCTCAGGAGCAGATGCAGATGGCGATTGACAGCATTGAAAAGCGTTCAAAATATCTTGACGAGCCGAATGTCATTTCAGACGAGGCTATAAACGACATCGTCAGCCAGATTCGCTTTTTCAATGACGAGGACTACGAATAATAAAAAACATTATTAAGCCGAAGCGTGTACATTTCTGTGCGCGCTTTCGCTTAGGTGTGGGCATATTTGCCGCCGCTTAAAAACTCGCTGAGTACGCGCTCAACCGCAGGGTACTCCGTTTCAAAGTCGGATAACGGCAGAGGGTTTTTTCCCAGCCCCATTTCAACGGTATATCCGCAGCGATGAAAAGCCGCGATAAACCAGTCCTTAAAGCCTCCGCCGACGGCAAGCGGTTCAGGCGAGGCAACCTTGTAGCCGCTGACCGATGCCATTTTTTCGGCGAGGGATTTGCATTCCGCGGGTGTGCAGTCACCGAAATCCCAATATATTTCCCGCCCCTGACTGTGAAGCGCCAAAACGCGTAAAAAGCGGTTTTTGCGGCACAGGCGCGTAAGAGCGCGGGTTTCGGGCTCGCTTTCGGGGCAGCAGCCGCCGAAACGCGTCGGCCCGGGGTTAAATATCCCCGTCTCTCTTTCACGGCGTTTTACGTTTTCCCAATCGGCGTCGAAGTTATGGTTAATGTCCACTCCCCTGGCGTTTGCCTGCCATCGGCTCCACGCGCCTGTTTGTCTGACAAAGCGTCGGTAGCGGCACGCCGCATCAGCCCCGTGAATGGCTATTTCTGTTCCGTCGGGATTAACGCAGGGAATGATTACCGCGCTTTGACTGCATTCAAAGGCAAACCTGAGCGCGGCAAGAACCGTCAAATACTCGGTTCCGTGAAAGCTCGCCGCAATCAGCGGACATTTTCTGCCGCTGCCTGTATACAAAGCGTAGATCGAGCGCCCGCACAAGCTTTTTCCTATAACCGCAACGCGGCACCTTTGCGAAAGCTTTTCGATCGAGCGCTGTTGAAATTCATAATCCGGATACAATACAAAACACCCTTTCGGAGGAAATAATATGAAACTTACAGAAACAAGACTTTCGGGGAAAGACATCTTCAACGGAAAGATTCTTCATGTCATTCATGACGAGGTAGCGCTTGAGGACGGCACCAAAGCCATGCGCGAGGTCGTAAGGCACCCCGGCGGCGTATGCGTTGCCGCAATCGACAACGACAACAATCTTTTGTTTGTGCGCCAGTTCCGCTATCCCTACGGTGAGGTTGTTCTCGAGCTGCCCGCGGGCAAGCTTGAAAAGGGCAGCACCCCTCTCGAAAACGGCAAGCGCGAGCTGCTTGAGGAAACGGGCGCGGTAGGTTACTCATACATTTCGCTCGGTCAGGTTTATCCGTCTCCGGGCTACACCGATGAAATAATCCACCTTTACGCTTGCCGAATCAAAGAAGAAACCGAGGCTCAGCCCGACGCCGGCGAGTTCCTGAATGTTGAGCGTATCCCCATGCTTAAGGCGGCGGAAATGGTGCTAAACAACCGGGTTTTTGACGCCAAAACCCAGATAGCCGTATTAAAAACCGCCGCGCTTCTGCAAAGCGGCAAGATATAAAAGGTACATAAATATATGCAGAGTTTTCAGACATTATTACCCGAACAACAATACTGCGCCGTAGCGCTTGGCTTTTTTGACGGCGTTCACCGCGGGCACCGCAAGGTGCTGGGCGGCGCTGCGGCACAGCGCAAAAGCGGCCTGCTGCCCGTGTGCCTTACATTCGCGGAAAGTCCCAAGGCTATTATTTCCGGCAAGGCGCTGCCCTTCCTTATGACGCGCGGGGACAAGCTAAGGGCGCTGGAGCAAATCGGCATTGAGCATGTGTTTTTTACGGACTTCCGCGCCATAATGCATTTAAGCGCGCGCGAGTTTTTTGAGCAGATTTTAGTCAACACGCTAAAGGCGAAAAAGCTTTACTGCGGCTTTAATTACCGCTTCGGAAAAAACGCCGAAGGCGACACGGACACGCTCCGAAGCCTTTGTGATGAGTTCGGCGTAGAGCTTACGGTTGTCCCGCCCGAAAAAGACAGCGGCGAGGTTGTCTGCTCAACGCTTATAAAAAACCTTATTTCCGAGGGTGATGTGCGCCGCGCCAACGACCTGTTATGCGGCACCTTCGGCGTTAAGGAAGTAATACACCACGGAAAGCACTTAGGTCACACTCTGGGCGCTCCCACAATAAACCAGCCGATGACAAAGGGCTTGATAGCGCCAAAATTCGGCGTTTACGCGTCGGTTGTGACGCTTGAGGACGGCAAGGTATACTGCGGTGTAACTAACATCGGCGTCAAACCTACCGTCGGCGGCAAAACACCGCTTTGGGAAACCTGGATGCCGCAGTATAAGGGCGGCGAAATCTACGGCCAGACGGCTGACGTGCGCCTTATTGAGTTCATCAGGGCCGAAAGAAAATTTGAAAGTCTTGAAGCCCTTAAAGAAGAAATCCTGCGCAACGGACAGAAAGCGCAGGAAATCTACCGCGAAATGAACGCGGACCCAACAGTGTTTAATAAATATTTATAATAAAGGAAGTAATTCAAATGGCAAAAATGCAGTTTAAATCCGAATCAAAGCGACTGCTGGATTTAATGATCAACTCAATCTATACTCACAAGGAGATTTTTCTGCGTGAAATCATTTCAAACGCCAGCGACGCTATCGACAAGCTCTGCTTTATCGCCCTGACCGACGACAAGCTGGGCATGACGCGCTCGGATTTTAAAATTGAAATCAAAACCGACAAGGAAGCGCGCACCCTCACCATCACCGATAACGGAATCGGAATGGACAAGGACGACCTCGAGAACAACCTCGGCACCATCGCCTCCTCCGGCTCCTACCAGTTCAAGCAGCAGCTTGAGGAAAAGCAGGACGATATCGACATTATCGGCCAGTTCGGAGTTGGCTTTTACTCCGCGTTTATGGTAGCGAAGGAAATTACCGTAATCACCAAAAAGTACGGCAGCACCACCGCCTACAAGTGGCAGTCAAGCGGCGCCGACGGATATGATATTGAGGAATGTGACAAGGATACCCTCGGCACAGAAATTATCCTTACGCTCAAAGACAACACCGAGGACGAAAACTATGACGAGTTTCTGGAGCAGTACAGAATCCAGGGACTTGTAAAAAGATATTCCGACTATATCCGCTACCCGATTCTCATGGAGATGAAAAAGAGCCGCGTCAAGGAGGACACCAAGGACAGCGACAAGCCCGAATACGAGGATTACTTTGAGCTTGAAACGCTAAACAGCATGGTACCCATCTGGCAGCGCCCCAAAAAGGACGTGACTCAGGAGGAGTATGACAAGTTCTACACCGAAAAATTCATGTCGATGGAAAAGCCGCTTAAAACAATCGTCACCTCGGTTGAGGGTGTTGTTACCTACAAGGCGCTGCTGTTTATCCCCGCCTCAACCCCTTACGACTACTACACCAAGGAATACAAAAAGGGCTTGCAGCTCTACTCCAGCGGAGTTTTGATCACCGACTGCTGCGAGGAGCTTGTGCCCGAGCACTTCCGCTTTGTAAAGGGTATTGTTGACACCGCGGATTTATCGCTGAACATCTCGCGTGAAATGCTCCAGCATGACCGCCATCTGCTGACTATCGCCCAGAATATCGAGAAGAAAATTCAGCGCGAGCTGACCTCAATGCTGGGCTCAGACCGCGAAAACTACGAGAAGTTCTTCAAATCGTTCGGCAGACAGCTTAAATACGGCGTTGTTTCCGACTACGGATTGCACAAGGATGAGCTTCAGGATTTGCTGCTGTTCTACTCCTCAACCGAAAAGAAGCTTGTCACCCTCTCCGAATACGTTGACCGCATGAAAGAGGAGCAGAAGTTCATCTACTTCGCGACAGGCGAAAACGCCGCCGCTATCGACGCGCTGCCCCAGACCGAGCTGCTGCGCTCAAAGGGCTTTGAAATCCTCTACTGCACCGAGGACGTTGACGAGTTCACTCTGCAAAGCCTGATGATGTACAAGGAAAAGCGCTTCTGCTCCGCTGCAAACGACGACCTCGGAATCGAGAACGACGAAAAGAAGGACGAGGACGAAAAGGACAGCTCGGCACTGCTGACCTTTGTTAAGGAAACTCTCGGAGACAAGGTTGCCGAGGTTACCGCCAGCAAAAAGCTTGTTTCCCACCCCGTTTGCCTCACCGCAAAGGGCGGAATCTCCTTTGAAATGGAAAAATACTTCAACTCGGTTCAGCCCGATTCAGGCATGAAGGCTCAGCGCGTACTCGAACTTAACTTAGGTCACAACGCCGTAAAGACAATGGAGGCTCTTATTCAGACCGACATCGACAAGGCTAAAAAATACGCCGAGGTGCTTTACTGCCAGGCGCTGCTTATCGCGGGCCTGCCGCTTGAGAACCCCTCGGAATACACCGATTTGGTTTGCTCGTTAATTTGATAAGGCGATATAAAATCACCCCGTGTATCAAACCGATACACGGGGCTTATCTCATTCAGCTTACAACATTCGTGGGCTTGCCGCTGTAAAAATTGCGGATATTATTAACAACAATGCCTATCAGCCTTTGGCGCGTTTCAACGGGCGCCCAGGCTATGTGCGGCGTTATAATGCAGTTCTTGGCGTTCATCAGGATGCAGTCCTCCTCCATAGGCTCCACGCAGAGCGTATCAAGCGCCGCGCCTCCGATAAGGTCGTTTTGCAGGGCAAAACACAGGTCGCGCTCCGACACAACTCCGCCTCTGGCGGTATTGACAAACAGCGCGTCGGGCTTCATCTTGGCAAAGGAGTCTCGGTTGAACATTTCCTTCGAGTCAGCGTTAAGAGGACAATGCACGGTAACGATATCGCTTAGGCGCAAAAGCTCATCAAAGCTGACGTTTTCAACGCCCTCAACGTGTTTTTCGCTGCGGTTGCAGCCGATTACACGCATTTCAAAGGCGTTCGCGATTTTAGCCACAGCGGTTCCTATCGCGCCCAGGCCTACAATTCCTATCGTTTTGCCCGCAAGCTCGTTAAGCGGATAAACAAAAGGTGAAAAAGTGGGGCTGCGCTTCCACATTCCGTCTTTGACATATCGGTTATATCCCGAGGTTTTATTGAATGCCTCCAAAATAAGCGCGAATGTATGCTGAGCGACTGCGTTGGTGGAGTAAGAGCCCGCGTTGCAGACGGTAATTCCGTGCTCGCGGCAGTATTTGATATCAATATTGTTGTAGCCCGTAGCAAAAAGCCCGATATATTTCAGGTTTTTCGCAAGCCGCAGCGTGTAGGAGTCGAGGATTGTTTTATTGACCACAACAACGTCGGCGTCGGCGATCTTCGCGGCAACGTCGTCATACGGCAGCAGTCCGTGCTCAACTACCTCTCCAAGCTCACGAAGCGGCGCTGGAGTTACCAGCTCGTCAAAAACCGTTTTAGCGTCCGTTAATACAATTTTCATAATATCACCGCCTTAGTGTTTATATTTGCATTGTATCATATTTGTTTACCATTTTCAACTTGAACAAAGTCAAACCCTATGATAGAATAGCATTGAGGTACATTAATATGCATAAGTATTTTTTATTTGATCTAGACGGCACTCTGTTGCCCATGGATTTGAAAAAATTTATAGAGCTTTATCTTCAGGCGTTCTGCCAAAAATTCGCCCACAAGGTACAGGTGGATCCAAAAACGCTTGTAAAGGGAATTTGGGAGGGCGCTGCCGCAATGGGAAGAAACGACGGCAACTGTCTTAACCGCGAATTGTTCTGGCGCGCGCTTAACAAATACTGCAAAAAGGATATGCGCGTTTACGAAAATGACTTTGACGACTTTTACCGAAATGAGTTTATCGCCGCAAAATCCGCTACAAGCGTAAATCCTTATGCCGAAAAGACCGTTAAGCTGCTTAAAAACTGCGGCTGTACATTAATTGTGGCTACAAACCCCATTTTCTCAAAGGCGGCAACCTACACAAGAATCCGTTGGGCGGGCCTTGACCCAAACGATTTTGAGCTGATTACGGTTTACGACAACTGCTCGGCATGCAAGCCAAACCTCAATTATTATCAGGATATCTGCTCGTTCTGCGGCTTTTCGCCCGATGACAGCATCATGGTAGGCAATGATGTTGACGAGGATATGTGCGCCGAAAAGCTCGGCTTTGACACATTTTTGGTAACGGATTGCCTCATTAACCGCCATAATAAAAGTATTGAAAAATACAAGCGCGGCAGCTTTGAGGATTTTTACAACCTGCTGATTGAAAGCGGGTATTGATGAAAAATAAACTAACCACTAATCACCAACCACTAATCACTGAAAAGTCCGGCTCAACACTCGAAACCGAGTGATTGAGCCGGACTTTTGAATTTAATTATTTAAAATATTTTACGCCGCTTTCAAAGATTTTCTGGTCCTTTTCAAACGGAACGTTACTGTAAAGGTTTTCGCCCTTGCGCTCGCTGTGGCCCATTTTGCCAAGCACCCTGCCGTCGGGTGAGGTGATACCCTCGATAGCGCATACGGAGCCGTTGACATTAAACGCTATGTCGCTCGAGGGCTTGCCGCTGAGGTCGACATACTGTGTAGCGATCTGTCCGTTGGCAGCCAGCGCCTTAACGGTTGCCTCGTCAGCCATAAAGCGTCCCTCGCCGTGAGAAACGGGAATCGCGAACACATCGCCCGCGTTTACGCCCGCAAACCACGGAGATTTAACCGAGGTAACGCGTGTATAAGCCATGTGAGAAATATGTCTGCCCACTGTGTTGAAGGTAAGCGTCGGGTCGGTAGGCTTTAGGTCGCGGATTTCGCCGTAAGGTACCAATCCGAGCTTGATAAGCGCCTGGAAACCGTTGCAGATACCCAGCATCAAGCCGTCGCGGTTTTTAAGAAGCTCGTTGACAGCCTCGGCAACACGCGGGTTGCGGAAGGTTGTTGCTATGAACTTGCCCGAGCCGTCGGGCTCGTCGCCGCCTGAGAAGCCGCCGGGGAGCATAATCATCTGCGATTCATTTATCATCTTGACCATGCGGTCGATCGTTTCCTCAATTCCCTGCTGAGTAAGGTTCTTCACGATGAGCAGCTCAGCCTGAGCGCCCGCCTTTTCAAACGCGCGCGCGGTATCTACCTCGCAGTTTGTGCCCGGGAATACGGGAATAATTACCTTGGGCTTGGCGGTCTTGATTACGGGAGATGAGGTGTTGCGCTCGGTATAAAGCGGAGCGTCAACGGTAATTTCGGGACATTCAGCCTGAGTCGGGAATACCTTTTCAAGCGGAGCCTTCCAGCTTTCAGCCAGAGCTTCCAAAGATACAAACTTATCTGCCATGGTTACCTTGCCGTCATCGGTAACGGTACCCAAATCATAGCTGAGAACACTGCTGTCAAGCTCAGCGCCGTCGGCAAGCTCGAGGATCAATGAGCCCGAAAGCGGAGCGAACAGCTCTTTGTTTGTGAGCTCCTTTGCAAAGGCAAAGCCGAACATATTGCCGAAGCAAGCCTTGCACACGCTAGCGGCAGCGCCGCCCTCTTTAACAACGGAAGCCGAAAGAACCTTGCCGCTGTCCATAAGAGCGTAAACGGCTTTGTACATATCAATCAGCTTATCCCATTCGGGCATAAGGGTTGCCTTGTTTTCGGGAACTGGCACATAAATAACCTTTGAGCCCGCCTTTTTAAACTCGGAAGAAATTGTTTTGCTCGCCTTTGTCATAGCGACCGCAAAGCTTACGAGCGTGGGCGGTACGTCTATGTCCTCAAACGAGCCCGACATACTGTCCTTGCCGCCGATTGAGGGCAGACCGAGCTTGAGCTGAGCCTGCATAGCGCCCAGAAGTGCCGCGGCTGGCTTGCCCCAGCGTGAGGGAACATCATTAAGTCTTTCGAAATACTCCTGGAAGGTAAGTCTTGCTGTCAGCGGATTCGCGCCTATAGCAAGCAGCTTTGAGGTTGATTCAACAACAGCGTAAGCCGAACCGTGGAACGGGCTCCAGCGTGAAACGCCGGGAATGTAGCCGTAGCTCATAGCGGTAGCGTCGTCGGTTTCGCCCTTTTCAAGCGGAATTTTAGCCGCCATCGCCTCCTGGGGAGTGAGCTGAGTCTTGCCGCCGAACGGCATAATTACTGTTGCCGCGCCGATTGAAGCGTCAAAGCGCTCGCAAAGGCCAATCTGCGAGCAAACGTTAAGTCTGCCCATGTTCTTTGTAAGAGCCTCATCAAACGGCAGCCCTTCAAGCTCCTCGGGGCACGCCTCGCGGTAACAGTCCTCTGCCTTGGGAGCAGCGATATAAGCCTTGGCAACCTGAGTAACTCCGTTGGTGTTGAGGAACGCGCGGCTGAGGTCTACAATTGTATCGCCGCGCCAGTTCATTGTAAGACGCGGGTTCTCGGTGACAACCGCGACTGCGGTAGCCTCAAGGTTTTCGGTTGCCGCGTATTCAATAAACTTATCTACATCGTTCTTGTCAAGCACAACCGCCATTCTCTCCTGCGATTCGGAAATAGCCAGCTCAGTGCCGTCAAGTCCGTCATATTTCTTTGTAACCTTGTCGAGGTCAACGGTAAGGCCGTCGGCAAGCTCGCCGATAGCAACGCAAACACCGCCCGCGCCAAAGTCGTTGCAGCGCTTGATAAGCTTAGCGACATCGGGGGTGCGGAACAGACGCTGGATTTTGCGCTCTGTGGGCGGATTACCCTTCTGAACCTCGGCTCCGCAGGTTTCGATAGAGCTTTCGGTGTGCGCCTTTGAGGAACCTGTAGCGCCGCCGCAGCCGTCGCGTCCCGTGCGTCCGCCCAGAAGTACGATTACATCATCGGGCATGGGCACCTCGCGGATAACGTTCTCCTTGGGAGAAGCGCCGATTACCGCGCCGATTTCCATGCGCTTCGCCACATAGCCCTTGTCGTAAAGCTCAACGACCTGACCGGTAGCAAGGCCGATCTGGTTGCCGTAGGAGCTGTAGCCCTGAGCCGCGCCCGTTGTGATTTTACGCGAGGGCAGCTTGCCGTGCATTGTCTTGTCAAAAGGAGTTGTGGGGTCGCCCGAGCCTGTTACGCGCATTGCCTGATATACATAAGCGCGTCCGGACAGCGGGTCGCGGATCGCGCCGCCCAGGCAGGTTGCCGCGCCGCCGAAGGGTTCGATTTCGGTGGGGTGGTTGTGGGTTTCGTTCTTAAACTGTACCAGCCATTTTTCGGTTTTGCCGTCAATTGTAACGGGCACTTCAATTGAGCAGGCGTTGATTTCCTCACTCTCGTCCAAATCGGGGATCATGCCCTTCTTTTTAAGCGACTTCATGCCCATAAGCGCCATATCCATGAGAGATACAATGCGGTCGGTATCCTTGCCGTAAACCTCGTCGCGGGTGGCGTAGTATTCCTTCAAAGCGTCCTCAATAACATTTCCGAGGGCGGCTTTTTCAATTTCGATCTCGCTCAGGCGGGTAAGGAAGGTAGTGTGGCGGCAGTGATCCGACCAGTAGGTGTCGATTACGCGCAGCTCGGTAACGCTTGGGTCGCGGTGCTCGGTGTCGCGGAAATAGTCGCGGCAGAACTTGAGGTCGGAAAGCGTCATGGCAAAGCCCATTGAGCCGAAATACTGAGCCATTTCGTCATCGTTCCAGGTGATAAAACCCTCAACACGCTTTACGTTTTCGGGAACGGGAGTTTCCATATCGAGGGTTTCGGGCTTGCCCAAAGAAGCCAGACGGCTTTCGACGGGGTTGATTAAATACTCCTCGATCTTTTTCTGATCCTCGTCGGTAATGTCGCCCTTGAGGCAGATAACGCGTGCTGTAAGCACCTTGCAGCGCTCGCCCTGAGTAAGAAGCTGTACACACTGCTCGGCTGAGTCGCCGCGCTGATCGTACTGACCGGGCAAATACTCCATCGCAAACACACGCCAGCCGTCCTCTACGGGAAGGGTTTCCTCGTAAATCATGTCGGCGTTAGGCTCGGAAAGCACAATTCCCTTTGCCTTGTCAAATTCTTCCCTGCTCAAACCCTCAATATCATAACGAACGATATATCTGAGGTCGGTGACGGACATCATGCGCAGGTTGTGGCGGATGTCCCAAAGGACATGCTTCGCCTCTACGTTGAAGCCGTCGCGTTTTTCAACAAAAATTCTGATTACGTCTGACATTGTATCAGTCCTCCGTGAATAAAGTAAATTTATTTTATCATATTCCGCATGGGTTTTATTTCACTATAAGCAATTTCTGAAAAATCCCTGTACCGCTTAAAGCGGTTTGCCGGGATATTTCCGAAACCGCGGGAATTATGTATATTATATCATACGAAAGGCCCATAATGCAACAACTGTTTGTTAAAATCAAGTGTTGACTATTCAGCAAAAAAAGGGTAAAATATATGATGTATGATTGGAATGATTTTATGAATGAAGTCAACACCGCCAAACTGAATCTTTCCTCGCTGAGCATATTCAGAGGGATATTATTGCGCAGCGTTCCAAAGGCATTTTATAACCTGCTGTGCGCCCTTGATAAGCCTCCCGAGGATTTTCTGCGGCTTTACGGCGAGTTCTTTGCTTTGATAAGTGAGCGCGGCTGTGCCGACAGGCTTGCTTACTCGTTTACCGAGGCTGCGCTTTACGACGAAAACTGCTTTACGCGTTCCGCCGCCGGAGGCACGCACAACGAGCTCCCCGACGAAGTCCTAAAGGCTGTGCGCCGCGACTGCGAGGCGATTCTTGCCGCCGCAAATTTAAGCTCGGAGCAGGTGCTTAAAGCATATTGCCGCTATGAGGAAATTGCCGAAATTGCCAAAACGCTTCCCGTGTGGCACAGCGGCGAGTGCGCCGAAAGCTTCAGAATGTTTGACGGCTCGCTTAACCGCGTGGCTAAGTGGTACCGCGAAAACGGCTGCGGCATGTTCGCAAGGTACAAGGCGTTTATCTGGCGCGACGGCGATATTCAGCCCGTGCTCAACTACGACACCATAGACGTTGACAACTTTACGGGCTACGAGCTTCAGCGCGGCAAGGTTCTTGCGAATACAAAAGCATTTTTGGACGGCAAGTCCTGCAACAACTGCCTGCTTTACGGCGACATGGGCACAGGAAAAAGCTCAACCATAAAGGCAATGGCTAACGAATTCCGCACCAAAGGTCTGAGGATTGTTGAAATCCCCAAAGAGCGGCTTATGGAGTTTCCGCAGCTTGTTGACAAAATTGCTCATCTGCCGATGAAATTCATAATTTTCATTGATGACCTGTCCTTTCAGCACCAGGATCAAAGCTACACAGCACTTAAAGCTGTTCTGGAGGGCGGGCTGGCGGCGCGGCCGTCAAACGCTTTAATCTACGCTACCTCAAACCGCAGACACATTGTTAAAGAAAGGCTGTCTGATCGCTCTTATGAGGTTGACGATATAAACACACGCGACAATATGCAGGAGACCCTGTCGCTTTCAGACCGATTCGGACTGGCCGTTTGCTACACGGTGCCGTCCAAAAAAGAATTTCTGGAAATTGTATGTTCAATAGCGCGGCAAAAGGGACTTGATATCACTGACGAGGAGCTTTGCGCCGGCGCCGAACGCTTTGCGCTTGGGCGCGGCGGACGTTCGCCAAGGTGCGCCAAACAGTATGTTGAGTCGCTGTTCTGCTGATCAAATAATACGGAACAAAAACGGAGGATATTATGAAAAAGCTGGTTTCAATCTTATTAGCCGCAACCACGGCTGTCTCTGCCTCGGCTATTCTGTCAGGCTGCGGTAATGATAACTACCCTGTCAAAATCGCCAATTACACAATTGACGAGGAACCCCATAACGTTGTGATTCTTGATGCCGCTACAGCCGATATCGTTGCTTACATGGACTACGAAAGGAAAATAGCGGGAAGAAGCAATTCGGTTATTCAGGAAGAGCTGAAATCCGTGGAGAATGTCGGCAGCGAATCAAATCCCGATGTAAACAGAATAACAGCGTTAAAAGCTGATATGGTATTTGCCAACGAGAGCCTTAACGCGTCAGTTATGGATACGCTTAACGATAAGGATATTAAGGTAATAAAGTTCCAGAATGTACAGAATACCGCCTCACTTAAAACCAACTACGAAACCATAGGCAAAATTCTGGGCGGAAACGATACAGGGTACAAATGGGGTACAACTTATTACGAGAAGTTAATCGATAATCTTGAAAAGCAAAAGCGTGATGTCGAAGAGCTCAGCGGAACAGGCGCGCTTAAAACTCTTTGCTATCTGTACCTCAACGGCAATAAGCTTGAGAAACTGAACAACGGTTTCGGAAATATCCTTATGGATTATACAAACTGCGTAAATATATCAACCGACAAAGACGTTAAAGGCGATACCGCCTCTATTGTCGCAAACGCTAATCCGAACTACATCATTTATGACAATGAGGCAACTCTTAAAGCGATCAAAGCCGATCCTTCGCTTTCAAAAATCAATGCTGTTAAGAACAACAAGTTGCTGCAAATTCCGCTTGCTGAGATGTCACTGCCCGGAATCACCGCAATAAAGACCTTAACCGCAATGAACAAATTCATTTACAGCGACAACAAGGCTACTCCGGACGAGCCCGCAACAAAAGCCTCGTCAAAAACAAAAACCACTCAACCTGCCACACAGAATGCGACTCAGCCCGCAAGCTCTTCTACGCAGCCCACAACCGCTCCCGCTACAACAGCTCCGAAAGAAGAGGATTTGTCGTCAAAATATAAAATCAAGCTCGACGACCTTTCGCTCAAACGCGATGATGAGAATGACAGCGTAAAGGCAATGCAGATCAGACTTGCCGATTTGGGATATGTTAAGAACAACGACGATTATGTAACAGGCTACTACGGCGAACAAACCGAAAAAGCCGTAAAAGCGTTCCAGAATAACAACGGCATAAAAGACACCGGCAATGCCGATAACGCCACACTTAAAGCTATGTTTATGTCCTCGGCGAAAAAAGCCGAATAATGTCAACGCCAACGGGCTGTGAAGTTCATTCTTCACAGCCCGTTTTTTTGATATCCGCGAAAAATCGCCTTTTTTCGTTATTATGCAACAAAAATCGGGCACGGAAATCCGTGCCCTAACTTATTCTCTAAATTCGATAATATCCTGAACATTACATTGCAGTTCGCGGCATATTGCAGCCAGTACATATAAATCCACTCTGCTGATATTGCCAAGATAATACCCCTGTACCGTTTCAAAACGCAGACCGCATTTTACACACAGTTTATTCTTGGAGTAGCCCCTTTCCTCCATTACTTTTGCGAGTTTAAATTCAATTCCCGATTCATTGGTTTTCGATATTTTTCTGCTCATTATGCAACACCTCATAAAGAGCATATCATTGAAAAACGCTCTTGACATTCTACATTCTGATGTAGTATAATTTAGAAAACACTACATTAGAATGTAGATGCAAAGTGAGGAGATGTTAAAAATGGATGATAGCGGATATTTTATTATTGTTCCGATTGGCTTTGTCATAGCTGTCGTTTTCGGAATAATTCTAGCGTTCATAGGCGGAGCAACCGGGCTGCAAATGTGGTTTGAAAAAAACCTGTTTAGTTTTATAAGGGTTACCGTAATTATTTCAATTATTTCAGCTATTATATGTTCTATTCTAACTAAAAATATAGTATATGGTTTCTCTTGTATTGTTGCCGTCAGCCAAGCTATATTTTTTGTAGCTTACGGCGGATACACATTGCCCCACGCTAAAGGAATGTACTTAGAGTATGTCGGTTCTACATTTTGGAGCATGATTGTTTTCTTTCTTTATATTATTTTTTCTGTTCTTGTTGTCCTGGTAACTTTTGCTGTAATATATATTGTTGCCGCATTTGTTGCATCAGAAAAGTGGGGAGATAAATCAAAGACAAAAGAACCGCTTGGCAGCTTTTATTATTTCGGCGGAGCAAACTGCATTGCGGGTTTAGTAGGTTGGGCGTTCAACGGAATAGTATTTGGCATATTGCCGTTAATATTTTAGTGTGAACTTTTATGCGCAAAATCACAAACAGGAGGACTTATGAATCAACAACATAAAAAAAGAAGGCTTAAATTTAATTTAAATCTTTTAGATAACACCATGCTTATTCTAATGTGCGCGGGAATTATAGGTCTGCTTTTTGGCTTATGCAGATATGAACTGCAAACAGATGAATTAGGTAAAGCTTTTTTTGTAAATACCGAAGCAATCATCAAATCGTCTGCTACTCTTCTGATTATCGTATTTATTGTAAAACTCATTACAGAATTAGTCATTAAGAGAGTATTTTCAAAAAAACACGATCATAATAACTGAAATAAAGATTAAAAAACAGAGCGTCACTGTAAGAAATTACAGTAACGCTCTGTTTGTTGGATAAATTAACCGATAAATCTTACCTTTACAACACCGTCAACAGCAGCAAGCTTTTCAGCGTCGGCCTGAGTTGCGCCGTCGATGATTGTGTAAGCGTAGTCACCGCGGGTTTTGGTGTTGAAGCCTGTCATACCCGCAACGTTGACGCTCTTTACGTCAGCGTCAGCCTTGCTGATAACGGTAACGCGGCTGCCGTTTCTCTCAACCGAGAGGGCGGGCAGGTTAACCGAGTTAACGATATTGCCGTTCTCGATGAAATCCTTAATCTGGTTGCAGGCCATTACAGCGCAGTTATCTTCACTCTCGGGGGTTGAAGCGCCGAGGTGAGGAATTACGATAACGTTCTCCTCGCCGAGGATCTTATCGTTGCCGAAGTCGGTTACATACTTTGCGACCTTGCCGCTCTTGAGAGCGTCGAGGAGCGCGTCGCTGTTTACAAGACCGTCGCGGCTGTAGTTGAGAATGCGAACGCCGTCGCGCATTTTAGCGATCATGTCGGCGTCTACCATATCCTTTGTGTCGGGAAGAAGCGGAACATGAATTGAGAGGTAGTCGCAGTTTACCATAACCTCTTCGTTGCTACCCATAATCTTAACAGCGGGGTCAAGCTTAGCTTTATTTGCCTCACTGAGGAAGGGGTCAAAGCCGATAACGTCCATGCCTACGGCTACGGCTACGTTGGCAACCAGAATACCGATTGCGCCCAGACCTACAACGCCGAGGGTCTTGCCTGTGATTTCGGGACCTACGAACTGGCTCTTGCCCTTTTCAACCTTTTTGCCCATTTCGTCGCCTGTGCCTTTAAGGGTTTTTGCCCACTCGATGCCCTCAACAACCTTTCTGGAAGCGAGAAGCAGACCGGTGAGAACAAGCTCCTTAACAGCGTTGGCGTTAGCGCCGGGAGTATTGAATACGCAGATACCCTGCTCGGTGCATTTATCCTTGGGAATGTTGTTTGTGCCGGCGCCCGCTCTGGCGATTGCGAGGAGGTTTTCGCCGAACTCCATGTCGTGCATAGCCGCTGAACGAACCAAAATAGCGTCGGGGTTCTGCACGTCGTCGCCGCAGGTATAGTTGTCGCCGAGGCGCTTTGTGCCGACGGCAGCGATTTTATTTAATGTCAATACGTTGTACATGACTGTCAATCCTTTTCTGATGAAATGAAATTATTTGTTTTCAGCCTCAAACTTCTTCATGAAGTCAACCAGAGCAACAACGCCCTCATAAGGCATAGCGTTGTAGATAGAAGCTCTCATACCGCCGACTGTGCGGTGACCCTTGAGGTTAACAAGACCTGCCTCGGTGCTCTCCTTAACGAACTTAGCGTCGAGGTCTGCGTCGCCTGTAACGAAGGGAACGTTCATAAGAGAACGATCCTCGGGAACTACCGTGCCCTTGAACAGCTCAGAGCTGTCGAGGAAGTCGTAAAGAAGCTTAGCCTTCTTCTCGTTGAGCTCCTGCATTTTCTCAAGGCCGCCGATATCGTTCTTGATCCACTCGAGAACAAGCTTAGCTACATAGATCGAGTAGCAGGGCGGTGTGTTGTAAAGCGACTGACCGTCAGCGTGGATCTTGTAGTTGAGCATTGTGGGTGTGATGTCCATAGCGTTGCCGATAAGATCCTCTCTTACGATAGCGATTGTAACGCCCGCGCCTGACATGTTCTTCTGAGCACCGGCGAACAGAGCGCCGAACTTGGTGACGTCGAGCGGAGTTGAGCAGATGCAGGATGAGATATCAGCAATCAGCGGAATATCGCCTGTATCGGGAAGCTCGTGATAAACAGTACCGTAAATGGTGTTGTTCATGCAGATATATACATAGTCAGCGTCCTCGCGGAACATTGACTTGTCTGTCTTGGGAATGTATGAGAAGGTTTTGTCAGCAGAGGACGCAACCGCAACCGCATCGCCGTAACGCTGAGCTTCCTGGAGAGCCTTCTTAGCCCACTGACCTGTAACGATATAGTCAGCCTTGTTGTTCTTGTTCATAAAGTTGAGGGCTACCATTGCAAACTGTGTTGAACCGCCGCCCTGAAGGAACATAACCTTGTAGTTGTCGGGGATGTTCATTACTTCTCTGAGAAGCGCCTCGGCGTCCTTGATGATCTTGTCAAACGCCTTGCTGCGGTGAGACATTTCCAGTACGCTCTGACCTGTACCCTCGTAGTCGAGCATTTCAGCTGCCGCTTTTTTCAGAACGGACTCGGGCAGCATTGAAGGACCCGCAGAAAAATTGTAAACTCTTGCCATATTTATTACTCCCTTTTAATTAGTGTAGGTGTGTGGATTCGGATTTCCTGACTCCAAACTACCCCATTTTTTCTACCATAACAGTGAATATTATACGCCTTTTAAAAAGCTATGTCAATATTTATCGGGACAATTAGTTAAATATTTAACAATTGTTTTCGGCTCATGCCAATATCCTCTTTCATACGCAGCGCTTCAACTCTAGCGGCAGCGGCAAAGTCCTCCTCGGTGAGCCCATGCTTTTTCCACGCGCACATAATGCCGCGGCTTGAGTTGATTATCGCGCCCAACCCGTTTTTGTCAAAGGCATTTTTAGCGTCCTGAGCGCCGCCGCCCTGAGCGCCGTATCCGGGCACAAGGAAGAAGGTGTGAGGCGCTTTTTCGCGCATTTCGGCAAGCTGCTCGGGGTATGTCGCGCCTACAACGGCGCCTACGCCCGAATAGCCGTATTTTCCGGGAAGCTCCCCGCCCCAGCTCTCGCACATTTTGCCCATCTGCTCATAAACGGAAGCTCCGTTTTCAAGCTTTAAATCCTGAAGCTCGCCCGAGCTGGGATTTGATGTTTTTACAAGCACAAAAATGCCCTTGTCCTTAGCCTTGCAGATATTTAAGAGCGGCTTGATTCCGTCGGTACCGAGGTAGCCGTTGACAGTCAGCGCGTCAGCGCCGAAAGCGTCGACGCTCTCGCCCTCAACGTTGGTTGTGCCCAGATGCGCCGTGGCGTACGCCTCCATTGTGGTGCCGATGTCGTTGCGCTTGCCGTCGGTCATAACGAACATGCCCTTTGACTTGGCGTAGGCGATTGTATCAGCCAGCGCCTTTACACCCTGCCAGCCGTACATTTCATAATATGCGGCCTGAGGCTTGATTGCGGGTACAATATCGTAAATCTTATCAATTATCGCCTTGTTGAACTCAAGCAGCGCGGCAGCCGCGCCCTCAAGGGTTTTGCCGTACTTTTCAAAGCACGCGCTCTTGATGGAAGCGGGAACGTAGTCGAGCTTAGGGTCAAGTCCCGCTACGGTGGGGTTCTGTTTTTCGATGATTTTTTCGATCAGTCTGTCAAAAGCCATATTATCCTCCAATTATCAGCTGTTAATAATATCGTAAAGGTCGTTAGCGAACTTGTAGTAGTCTTTTCTGCCGTCCTGAATAAACTGGATCGCGGGACGCGGATGGGTATTATACTGACCAGTGAGCATGTAGGGCACGTCGTAGCCCCACTTTACGCCCTCCTCGCGGAGCTTTGTCATATGGTTCTGCATCATCTTGATAATGGGATTTACCTTGTATTTCGGGTTTTTAAGGAATCCGAGCAGCAGCTCAAGCGCGCAGTTGCCGGCGCCTCTGCCCATTCCGTCAACCGTAGCGTCAAGGTAGCTTGCGCCGAACGCCATTGCCTCGATGGTGTTTGCAAAGGCAAGCTGCTGGTTGTTGTGAGCGTGAATGCCCGTGCATTTGCCGTATTTCTCGGCGATTTCGCCGTACATTTCGGCGTAGCGGCGAGCCTCCTCGGGATAGAGCGAGCCGTAGCTGTCAACGATGTAGAAGCATGAAACGGGTGTCTGGCCGAGAATATTCAGCGCGGTGTGCAAGTCCTCGGTACGCGCCTTTGAAATAGCCATGATGTTGATCGTGGTTTCATAGCCCTGCTTTGCGCAGTACTCAATCATCTCGACTGCCGCGGGAATTGTGTTGATGTATGTCGCGATACGGATGAGGTCGATGGGGCTTTCGTTTTTGGGAATGATATCCTCCTCGAAATCCGTCCTGCCGACGTCCGCCATAACCGCGATTTTCATTTTGGTGTTGTTTTCTCCTACGATGTCGCGGATATCGCTGTCGTTGCAGAACTTCCACTTTCCGAAATCGTCCTCGTCAAAGATCTCCTTTGAAGCCTTGTAGCCGAATTCCATGTAGTCTACGCCCGCTTTAAGATTAGCCTTGTACAGGTCGCGGACAAAAACGTCGGAAAAGCGGAAATCGTTGCAAAGACCTCCGTCGCGGATTGTTGCGTCAACTACGCGTATGTCCTGTCTTACAGACAGAAGATTACCTTTTTGTGCCATATTATCTCTCCTAATTACCCAATTATATCATTGAAAAGGGCGCGGCGCGCGCCTCTGATAGTATCAAATGCGTTCAAAAACAACCTTGCCGTTCAGCAGGGTTTTCTTTACCCTGCCCGTGAGCGTCATGCCCTTAAACGGGGTGTTTTTGCTTTTGCCGTGGAGCGAATCGACGTCGACCGTCCACTGCTCGTTTATGTCAACAAGCGCTATGTCCGCGGGTGAACCTACTGAAAGCGAGCCCGCCTCAATTCCGAGAACCTTCGCGGGATTAACCGACATTTTGCGCACCAGCTCCTCAAAAGTCAGCAAGCCTGTTTTTACAAGATATGTAATGCCGACCGCAAGCGAGGTCTCCATGCCGATTGAACCGTTAGGCGCTTTTTCAAAGTCAGCCTTTTCCTCGGGTGTGTGAGGCGCGTGGTCGGTTGCTATGCAGTCAAGAGTGCCATCCTGCAAGCCCTCGATAATCGCCTTAACATCCTCCTCGGTACGAAGCGGCGGATTCATGCGGTAATCCGCGTCACGCTTTAAAAGCTCTTTTTCGGTGAGCGAGAAATAGTGCGGCGCGGTTTCGGCGGTGACCTTAACACCGCGGCGTTTAGCGTCACGAACCAGAGCCACGCTTGTTTTGGTGCTGACATGGCAGATATGAACCGGCACATTCTCAGCCGCCGCAAGGGCTATTTCTCTTGCGGTTCCGCAGTCCTCGGCTGAAGCGGGAATTCCCTTTACGCCGAGCTGACGCGACACCTTGCCCTCGTTTATTTTGCCGCCGTCCGCAAGGAATAAATCCTCACAGTGAGCCACAACCGTCAAGCCGAGCTTAGGCGCTTTTTTCATAGCGTCGCTGAGAAATTTAGTGTTCTCAACCGGTCTGCCGTCGTCGCTTAACGCCACGGCGCCCGCGTTTTTCAGCGCTTCCAAGTCGGTAGGCTCAGCGCTTTTCAAGCCTTTTGTAATGCTTGCCGCGACATATACCTTTGCGTCGGCGTTTTTCGCCTTTTCAAGTATATACCGCACGGTTTCGGGGCTGTCGACGGTAGGCGCGGTGTTCGGCATCGCCAAAAGGCTTGTTACTCCACCTGCCGCTGCCGCGCGGCAGCCCGTGATGATATCTTCCTTTTGAGTTTGTCCGGGGTCGCGCAGGTGAACGTGCATATCCGTAAGCCCCGGTATAGCGTACAGCCCTTCCGCGTTGATTTCCTCGTCAGCGTGAAGGTCTTTTCCAATCCGCGCTATCCTGCCGCCCTCGACCAGAATATCCAGAACATCGTTTATTCCGTCAGCCGGTGATACGACATGCGCGTTTTTTATAAGTAAACTCATATTTGCTCCTTATTGCCTCGGATTGCGCGGGCGGTCGTCGCGGCTGCGCACCTGAACCAAGCCGTTGCTGTCACGGCGGCGCTCCCTTACAGCGCGCTCCTGCTGCCTACGCTCCATCTGACGGCGGCGGCGCTCCTCCTCAGCCTTTTTTCTCTTGCTTTTTGCGCGTTTGCGTTTTATTTCACGCTTAACGTTAGTGGCAAAATACCCGCAGTGAGTGAAAAAGCTTTTTACCGAAGCACCAAAACTATTGCGCTCCTTCGCCTTGGGGGGCTCTTTTTCAATTTCAACCGCGCGCTGCTCCTCCTCGCCGATTACGTCGTACTCCTCGGCCTCTTCAATCTGCTTGCTGCTGATTACACCGAAAATCCTTCGCGGCGCTTCCTCAAAGAAATCGTTGCTGCTCTTAAAGCGCTCCTGCTTTGATTCCTCTCTGACAAGCACTTCGTCACTAAGCAGTTCTTCAAATTCCTCATCCGCTTCCTCCGAAGAATCAGATTTGCTTTCATCGCTGTCTGCTTCTTCGTCATCAGGAATTTCTTCCCGGTTTTCCTCATCAGAGTCCGTTTCTTCGGGAATCTCAGACTGCTCCTCAGCGTCGGTTTCATCGGGATTTTCCTGCTGCTCATCAACAGGGCTTTCTATATCATTTTCTTCCCGCGGAATGTCCGAGCAACTGATGTCAACAAGCTCTTCCTCGGCAGGACTGTCATCGTTAACAGGTTCCGTCTCCGCGGATTCTTCCTCGCCGGGTTCGGTATAGGCTGATGCAGCGGTTTTTTCCGCCGCGGTTAATGCCGCGTCTTCCTCGTCATCAAAAAACTCTGAGATAACGTCGGCTTTTTGGATAACACTGTCCCTAACCTCCGCGTTTTCGTCGGAGTCAGCCTCTGTTTCGGGCAGTGTATCATTAAAATTTTCGTCGTCCTCCAAATCTCCCAGCAGTCTTGCGATATCCTCATCCGAATACTTGCGCTTAGGCATATCATCGTCATAGCTGTCAGCATAGCCCTCGTTGTAGCTTTCGCTGTAGGTCTTTTTGCTTTCGACAGGTATCTGCTTTTCTTTTGGGGTGTCCTCGGTCTTTTGGTAATAATCCTCAGCGAGCTCTGTTCTTTCGCTTTTTGCGCTGTTTTGAACTTTGCCGGGACGCGACTGGTACTTGTCGGCAAGCTCCTCAAGGATTTTATCGTTGCGTGACTTCGCCTTGCGGCGCTTTGACTTCTTTACCGTAACGATAATTATTATCAAAAGGATGATTATTGCCGCCGCTCCCGCGCCGATAACAATCAGCATCATCATCTTGTTGTCGGACGGCTTTTCCTTAGCGGGAAACTTAACGGTTTTTGATATCGACTCAAGCATAGTATAATCACTTGCCTCGGCGTCACCCGCGTTCCTAAGAATTGTAAGCGTAATATTTTTGCCGTTGTAAACGGTAGTTGCCTGGTACTGCTTTTTCGCAGTGTTGTCAACTGTATCGCGCACGCTTATCTCAAAATACAGCCATACAATTTCTTTGCCCGCTTCATCCTGTGTACTGTTTTTATATTCAACGTCCGAGCCGCTCTCACCGATAAAATTATGAGCGACCTCGGCAAGCTCAGCGTTAGAAAATTTGTTAAAATCATTTGAATCCGTGTCGGAATAAGACAGGGTAAGGGTAATTACGTTATCGTTGTCCATTGCCTGCATATATGTATCGGTTCTTGAGAACAATTCCTGAACCTCTTGATAAGTCAGGTTGTGGCGCGTAAAATACCTGTCGCTCGACTCAGTGGAACGTGTCACCGCCGACATGTTGTCGGGCAGGGTAATCTGAAGGTTATCGCACTCCGCGATTGTGATCGGCTCACTGTCCGCGAACACGGTCATAAAGGAAGCCGCGCAAATCAGAATACAAAGTCCCGCTGCGATCAGCCTCCGAATTAATCTTATGCTCATTTTAATTCCTCCAATCAGAGTTATGTTGCTGCATACATAATCATTATACATAAATCGGTAACAAAAAACAAGCATAATATTACAGTTTTTTAATTTTTGACCGAGAAAATAGTCGAATAATGTTTCTTTATGTTTTTTTAGGCAAAAAAGCCGAAAGAGCAACACCCTTTCGGCTTTTAAATCAGCTTTATAATTTTAGATAATATGTCCCTTTGCGCGGATTACGTCGATAATCTGATCAACATATTTCTCGCACTCTTCGTCGGAACCTGCCTCAGCCATAACGCGGATCACGGGCTCGGTGCCTGATTCGCGGAGAAGGATTCTTCCGTTATCGCCGAGAGCCTCGGCAACCTTGGCAACCTCCGCCTGTACGTCGGGGTCGTTCTTAGCGTCGGGCTTGGAATGAACGCGTACATTCTTAAGCACCTGGGGATACATAACCATGGGAGCCGCAAGCTCGCTCATGGGCTTCTCCTTGGCAAGCATAACCTCCATAAGCTTTAGGGAGGTAAGAATGCCGTCGCCGGTTGTAGCGTACTTTGAGAAGATGATGTGTCCCGACTCCTCGCCGCCGAGGCGGTTGCCGGTCTTAACCATGTTCTCGTAAACATATTTGTCGCCTACGCTGGTCTTGTCGTATTCGATACCGACCTTGTCAAGCGCCTTAAACAGTCCGAAGTTGCTCATGATGGTGGCAACAACCTTATTGTTAAGGAGCTTGCCTCTTTCCTTCATGTAGCAGCCGTACATGTAGATGATGTGGTCGCCTGTAATAACGTTGCCCTTTTCGTCAACGGCAAGGCAGCGGTCAGCGTCGCCGTCGTAAGCAAAGCCGACGTCAAGGCCTTTTTCAACAACAAATTTCTGAAGGTGCTCAATGTGGGTAGAGCCGCAGTCGGTATTGATATTAAAGCCGTCGGGAGCGTCGTTGATAACGTACGTCTTAGCGCCCAGAGCGTCAAATACACCCTTGGCAATCTGCCATGCCGCGCCGTTTGCAACGTCAAGACCGACCTTAACGTCCTTGAAGCTGTATTTGCTCATGGAAATGAGATAACCGATATAGCGGTTGCGGCCTGAAACATAGTCAACGGTTCTGCCGATATTCTCGCGCTGAGCAACGGGAATCTCAAGCTTATCGTCGATATAATCCTCAACCTTGAGCAGGGTTTCCTCCTCCATCTTTTCGCCCTTGCTGTTGAGCAGCTTAATGCCGTTGTCGTAGAAGGGGTTGTGAGAAGCGGAAATCATAATGCCGCAGTCAAAGTCGTCGATGCGTGTAATATAAGCCACGGAAGGAGTGGTTGTAACATGCATGATGTAAGCATCAGCGCCGCTTGCCATAAGGCCTGTGCAAAGCGCGTACTCAAGCATATAGGAAGAACGGCGGGTATCCTTGCCGATAACTATTTTTGCCTTTTTACCCATGTTCTCGCCGAAATACCAGCCCAGAAAACGGCCGATTTTTACGGCATGCTCAAAGGTAAGATTCTTGTTGGCCTCGCCTCTGAAGCCGTCGGTACCAAAATATTTGCCCATTAGTTTTCCTTCCTTTCAATAACCGCTCCGCTGTTTTTGAAAATGCAGTTTTCGGGAATAACGCCGCGCACGCAAGAGGTGGGATAAACGCTTGAGTGTCTTCCGATAACCGTACCGGGGTTGCAAACCGCGTTGCAGCCGACCTCAACATAGTCGCCCAGCATTGCGCCGAATTTTTTAATGCCTGTTTCGATAAGCTCGGTGCCGTTGTGAACAACTACAAGCTTTTTGTCGGACTTAACATTAGATGTGATTGAACCGGCGCCCATGTGCGAGAAGTAACCCAGAATCGAGTCGCCGACATAGTTGTAATGCGGTGTCTGAACATGGTCAAACAGAATTACGTTTTTCAGCTCAACCGAGTTGCCTACAACACAGTTAGCGCCGACAAGAGCCGAGCCGCGGACAAACGCGCCGTGTCTAACTTCTGTTTCGGGTCCGATAATACAGGGAGCGCCGAGATAAGCCGAGGGGAATACGGTTGCGGTTTTGTGAACCCAAACATTCTCTGAAACCTCGGTGTAGTCGTCGCCGAGTGTGGGGCCAAGCTCAAGAATAAAGTCCTTGATACCTTTAAGAGCCTCCCACGGATAGGTGAACTGTAAAAGATAGTCTTTTGCGAGTGTGTGGTCAAGATCGTAAAGATCCTTAATTGTATACATTAAAGTCTCTCCTTCTTCTCAATGTCGAGGAAGTATTTGTAAGTGTCAACAGTCAGCTCGCCGCAGGCAGCCTCATCGCAGGCGATGATAGCGCCGTTGTGCATCTGAAGAGCGGAGCAGGTCCACTTGTGGCTTACGGAACCCTCTACGGTTTCGGCAAGCGCGCGAGCCTTGTTGTGGCCGTTAATAAGAATCAGAACTTCTTTTGAATCGGTAACTGTGCCAACGCCGACGGAAAGCGCCTGAGCGGGAACCGCCTCGGGATCGTTGCCGAAGAAGCGAGAGTTGACAATTCTGGTGTCGGTTGTAAGGTTTCTTACGCCTGTGCGAGAAGCAAGGCTTGTGAAGGGCTCGTTGAAAGCGATGTGGCCGTCAACGCCGATGCCGCCCATGAAAAGATCAATACCGCCGTAAGAAGCGATCTTTTCCTCATATCTTGCGCACTCGCCCTCGGGATCGTCAGTCATGCCGTTGAGAATATTGATGTTTTCGGGCTTCATGTCTACAAGGTGATCAAAGAAGTTGTCGTGCATGAAGTACCAATAGCTCTGGTCATGCTCGTGAGGAAGTCCGAGATACTCGTCCATGTTGAAGGTAACAACGTTGGCAAAAGAAAGCTCGCCTGCCTGATTCATTGTGTAAAGCTCTTTGTATACTCCGATGGGTGAAGAACCTGTGGGAAGTCCCAGAACAAATGGACGATCCTCTTTATGGTTTCTGATTTTGTCAGCAATGTAGTTAGCTGCCCATTTGCACATTTTATCATAATTGTCCTGAATAATAACTCTCATAATATATCCTCCGATAAACTAAACATACTAAATGATAATTAATAAACAGTGACAAGAGAACCTCTGTTACAGTGTTGATTCTGCTTTTTAATTTCTCTCTTTCGACACACTGAAACGCGGTTTTCGCGTTTTCTTTGCCGTGGCAGCATCCGCCGAATCTTTCGATAACTGCCAGCCCTCGTCAACCCTTTCGGGTCCCGGCGCTAATAGCTTCTGCATCCTCCTTTTTCAGAGGCTATTTTATGCGTAAATTCACCGATTTATGCCAACATGGCAAACCGGCGGTTCAAAGTGTACTAAGCCTGAGTATAACACACCATAAACATAAAAATTTTATCATATACAACGGCAAAAGTCAAGTTACTTTTGGTCTTTTGGCGCTGTTATACAAACAAAAACAGGAATACAAAACTTTATAAAGTCCCGTATTCCTGTATGCGCTTTTATTCTTTATGATTAAAAGTCGGAACAAGCTCTCTTAACATCTCTACGGTTTTTTTGCTGTCGTTAGCCTCGGCATATTCGTGCAGCACGCCAAGCTTTTTAAGCATATCGTCCGCGTCAATTGAAATTTGATTTCCTATAAATATCTTTTTATTGGCGGTGGATTTAAGGCCCTCTTCATCCATAAGCAGCTCCTCAAACAGCTTTTCGCCCGGGCGAAGCCCTGTAAATACAATGGGAACTTCTTCGTATGGAACCTTGCCGTACATTCTGATAAGATTCTCCGCAAGGGTTGTAATCTTTACGGGAGCGCCCATATCCAGCACAAATATCTCTCCGCCCTTTGCCATGGCGCCTGCCTCAAGCACAAGTGAAACAGCCTCGGGAATTGTCATAAAATAGCGGATTATATCGGGGTGAGTAACTGTTACGGGAGCGCCGCTCTCTATCTGGCGGCGGAAAAGCGGAATAACCGAGCCGTTTGAGCCCAGTACATTGCCGAAGCGGGTAGTTACAAACTCGGTATGTGTCGTGGTCTGCGCCTTGTACTGGATAATCATTTCACACGCGCGCTTTGTCGCGCCCATTACGTTGGTGGGGTTAACCGCCTTATCGGTGGAAATCATTACAAATTTATCCGCCTTGTAAAACTCGGAAAGCGTAGCCACGTTAAAAGTGCCGAAAATATTGTTTTTAACCGCTTCCTCGGGAGATGTCTCCATAAGCGGAACATGCTTATGAGCCGCGGCGTGAAAAACGATCTGCGGGTGATACTCCTTGAAAATGAGCTCCATTTTGCCGTAGTCACGAACCGAAGCGATAAGCGTCACAAAGTTCAGATCATCGCCGTATTGAAGTCGAAGCTCCTGCTGAATGTCATAGGCGTTGTTTTCGTAAATGTCAACTATAATTATCTGTTTCGGGCTGTATTTGGCTATCTGGCGTACAAGCTCACTGCCAATCGAGCCGCCTCCGCCCGTAACCATGCACACCTTGTCGCATATAAATTGGGCGATTCTGTTTCGGTTGAATTCAATCGGCTTTCTGCCAAGCAAATCCTCAATTTTAATTTCCTTTGCCTGCGAAATAAGCTGCGGATCCTTATCGCCCAGAAGCAGCTCGCTAAGATACGGAACCACGCGGATATCGCATTTTGTGGATGAGCAATAGTCCAGAATTTTACGTTTTTCATCCTCTTCGCATGAAGGTACCGCGACAATAATAATGTCGATATCCAGCTCTTCGCTGAGCCGCGGAATCTCCGCGCAGACTCCCAAAACCTCAATTCCGTTTATTCTTCTGTGAAGCTTATTAGCGTCGTCATCCACAAGGCAGACAGGCAGCATGTTTGCGGATGGGTTTTTGGGGTCGTTATGCGCATTGTTGATTTCCGTCAGAATCATTCTTCCGGCCTGACCCGCGCCGACAATCATGGTGCGTTTAAACTGTGTCGACTGCCCGAAACGGGTTATTTTTAAGAAAGTTGATTTAAACAGGAACCTGAACAGCAGCACGCCCGTTGTCGCGACTACATAAAATAAAACAAAAAACACCTTTCTCGGCTTCATGTTTATCAGCAACAATACGCCGTAGCCCATCAAAAAGCCGACTGTCATTCCCGCGCCGCACATGATATAGTCGCGAATGTTGAAATATCTCCAAATTCGCGAGTACGAACCGAACAGAAGCATCATAAGCTCGCATGTAAGAATATTTATCAGCAAATAGTAAAACAACATTCTGCTGGCTTCGGCTGAAATTACTTTTGTCAGAGAAAGCGCGTAGTTAAGCGTTATTCCGCTGACTATTATAATGAAAACGTCCGCAAACAGCAATACTATTTTGCGGTAGTTCAGGTTTTTCATGATATCCTGCCCCTTGTTTTTTCCGTAAGATTTCTCTGATTTATTATATCCCAAAACAAACCTGTTGTCAAACAGAATACTCAAATCTGCCTATGTTGCTTTTTTAAACAAATCGTTAATAAGAGAGCGGAAACTGGTCCGCTCTCTTTGTGTCGCGCATTATTAATCAGGCACTGCTTTTTTTCGGTATAAATGTGCTTATTCTTTTTCCAATTTAACAATCGTCATCGATAATTTTCCTATCTCATTATAAATCGCCTCAAAATCATCCGCGTCGCAGGATACAGAACCCTCAAGAGGGTCCATGAAGCTTACGGTTTTCTCCTTTAAATCATACCCTGTCAGCAGCATGCAGTGCTCGTTATCATACCAGAAATACTCTTTTTCGCCGTAATAATATCCCGTATCAATTACATTTGGCTCATAAAAACCCATTGTTGTCCACACAAGAACAGGACAGTTGCTGTCAACAAGACGGTAAAGCTCATCAAGAGAATAGTCCATTGTGTTCACGGCGGAATAATTGCCCCCGTTGGTTTCAAAAAACAGGTTTGCCGTGTTTGTTAATCCTGGCGGAAAAATACCTGCGCCGTTATTGCTGTACGGATCTCCGACATACCCCCAAAACATATCATCGTCATATATCATGTAATTGTCGGCAATTTCCGTTTTACCGATATCATATCCCAGATAATTAAGCGCGGCCGTAAGCGCGACGGACTCACAGCCTGTCGGCAGCTCAGGGGTTTGAAAAAGCTCCTCTACATCTAGCTGTTTGCTTTGGCTTTTAAGCTGTTGCTCCGCAAGCAGCAAAACCTTTTGAACGGCGATTTCATTCTGATCAAGCACATGCTCCGTCGTAGGTTCATCGGGTGTCGCGGAAGAATCCCGTGTTGTGCTCTCGGCTCCGTCAGGCGTCGCGGAGGACGCTTCGCTTTTGCCGCTCTCGCTGTCATTGCCGCATGCGCACAATATAAGTGCAAGAACTGTAATGGCTATACATAATAGTTTTATTCTCAATCTTCTTTAGCCCCCTTTCTCCCTTAAAACGCAATAAGCCACACTCCGATAGAAGCGTGGCTGCTAAAATCAATATTAATATCCCCAACGGTCAAAAAAGCGAATTCCCGCGTAAGACAAAATAAAGTTTTGGCTTTCGTGGAATGTGCTCTGCACCATGTACGGATTGTACATATACATTATTCGGTGCTGAACCGCGTCATGGTTATCATCAAAGATATATCTGACAGCCTGCCGGCATTCGTTATTGGTGCCAATACTTGTGCTGCCCGTATAATGGCACTCGCGGATAACATCGGCAACGCTTGCATAGCCGTCAAAGGACATGGCGTCCTTTACAGCCTGAGCAATAAGACTGGCTCCGATAAATCCGCCCGAACCGAATTCACCCATACACAGCCTTTCAAGCAAGTCACGATCCTCATCGCTTAAAGTGATCTTAGCGCATCTGTAGGTCGTGTCCGGTTTATCTATAGCAATAAGATACCCTAAATTCCATTGTTCGTTGTAATCGGCAGGATAATCGGGCTTAATTGCCGTTGCGTACGGAATCGAGGACTTTGAGCCGGTTGAATCGGTTGCTCCTGTGCTGCTTTTGGTTGAAGCGGCCGCAGTAGAAGCGGGCGCTGTTGTTTCAACCTTTTTTTCAGGAGTTGAATTTGAAGTTGTATTTTCAGCCATGGAGTTTGCGTCCTGATTAAGCGCTCCCGCGCCGTTTTCCATTATTTCCTTGTATCTGGGATTAGTCGCGGAGATTTTATTAATGCTGTCATCCGAGGATGACATAACATTATGCGCAATAATACTGTTTACCACAAGCAAAATTGCCGCTAATATTACGCAGCCGACTACCACCGCGTTTTTGTGTTTCTTTAAATATTCATTAATTTTCATATTCACCTGATATTATAAGCTCATGCGTTATGCGCGTTTTTTATGGCATTTTCACTTTTCCAATTAATTATATTATATTGTATCATATAAATTTATATCTATCAAGTGACGATATTACACAAATTTTAAAAAAATAGAGGCGGAATTTCTCCGCCTCTATTTGTAATAAAGGTTTTAAATTTTACTCATCGTACTCAATTGTAATTGTGAACTTTGCGCCTTCCTTGGTAGCAAAGTCAAAATTGGTAAGATCGAGTCTGGCTGTTACAGTGCAGGTGTCGTCTGTATCAAATGTGATGTTGTCGCCGTTGTAAGCTGCTGCGGATTCAACACCGCTGTCCTCGAAAGCACCGCCGAAGTTATGGGTCCATGCGCCGTCGATAGCGTCGATAGCGAACTTGATCTGACGCTCAAAGCCGTCGGTTACGTTCTCAAACTTGATTTCCCATACGTCGTCTGCAACCTGTGTCATCTCGTTGGAAGCAGCCGCGGGATCCCATGACGCGCCGTTGAGCCAGAAGCCTTCGCCGTTACCTACCGCGAATACAGTGTCATAGTTGAACTCGGTGATTTCCTTAACGATGTCGCCCTTTACATAGGTGTAGTTCTCAACGGGGTCGTAAACTACTGTGAAGGTACCTGCGCCTGTGAGGTCGAAGGTTACATTCTGACCGGTCTTGTCGCCGATCCACTCTGCGCCGTTCTTAACGGTCTTG
>OMYD01000101.1 GCA_900315195.1 uncultured Eubacteriales bacterium
TAGTTATGGGAAAAGCCATTTCCCGCAAAACCATCATGAGGAGAGTGAAATCACAATGGCAATTAAGGTTTATAAGCCGACTATCAACTCAAGAAGAAATATGTCGGTTGTTGACTATTCAGGTCTTTCAAAGGTTGCCCCCGAAAAAAGCTTGCTCGCTCCTTTAAATAAGAAGGCAGGACGTAACAGCTACGGAAGAATTACAGTTCGTCACAGAGGCGGCGGCAACAGAAGAAAATATCGTATCATCGACTTCAAGCGCAACAAGTTTGACGTAGAGGGTACAGTTAAAACAATCGAGTACGATCCCAACCGTTCGGCGTTCATCGCTCTGGTAGAGTACGAGGACGGCGACAAGTCATACATCCTCTGCCCCGAGGGACTTAAGGTTGGCTACAAGGTAATCGCAGGCGAGAACGCGGACATCTGGCCGGGCAACGCCCTTCCGCTGTACGCAATCCCCGTAGGTACCTTCGTACACAACATCGAGCTCTATCCCGGACGCGGCGGTCAGCTCGCACGTTCGGCAGGCAACATGGCTCAGCTTATGGCTCGTGAAAACGGCTACGCACTTCTGAGACTTCCTTCAAACGAGCTCAGAAACGTTCCCGAAAACTGCATGGCTACCGTAGGTCAGGTTTCTAACCCCGACCACTTCAACGTAAAAATCGGTAAAGCCGGCCGTAAGAGAAACATGGGATGGCGTCCCACAGTCCGCGGTTCTGTTATGAACCCGAATGACCACCCGCACGGCGGTGGTGAGGGTAAATCACCTGTAGGCCGTCCCGGTCCTGTAACCCCGTGGGGTAAGCCCGCTCTCGGTTACAAGACACGTAAGCACAACAAGCAGAGCGATAAGCTTATCGTTCGCAGAAGAAACGGTAAGTAAGGGCAGAAAGGAGCTTAATAATGAGTAGAAGTACTAAAAAGGGTCCTTTTGTTCAGCCTGTACTTTTCAAAAGGGTTCAAGAAATGAACGAAAAGGGAGAAAAGAGAATTCTTAAGACCTGGTCAAGAAGCTCGACAATCTTCCCTGAGTTCGTAGGACATACATTCGCCGTTCACGACGGCCGTAAGCACGTTCCGGTATATGTAACTGAAGATATGGTAGGCCACAAGCTCGGTGAGTTTGCGCCCACAAGAACCTTTAAGGGACATGCCGGTTCAAAGACCAGCAAATAAGCGGAAGGAGAGTACTTAAATGGAAGCTAAAGCAGTAGCGAAGTTTGTTCGTATTTCACCCCGCAAGGTTGGCGTTGTTCTCGACCTTATCAGAGGCAAGGACGTCAAGTATGCGGAAGCTGTTCTTAAGCACACTCCCAAGGCCGCTTGCGAGCCGCTCATCAAGCTGCTCAAGTCAGCTATGGCAAATGCTGAGAACAACCATGATATGGATGTATCCAAGCTTTACATTGCTCAGTGCAATGCAACAGCAGGCCCCATCCTTAAAAGAATTCGTCCCAGAGCACAGGGCAGAGCGTTCAGAATCAACAAGAGAACTTCTCACATCACCCTCGTACTCAAGGAAAAAGAAGACTAAGGGGAGGTTAAATTATGGGTCAGAAAGTAAATCCGCACGGTCTTCGTGTTGGTGTAATCAAAGATTGGGATTCACGTTGGTTTGCAAACAAGAAGGACTTCGGCACAACTCTTGTTGAGGACTATAACCTCCGCCGCGAGCTGAAGGCTCAGCTTTACAACTTCGGAATTTCCAAAATCGAAATCGAGAGAGACGGCAAAAAGGTTAGAATTTCTATCCACACTGCAAAGCCCGGTCTTGTTATCGGTAAGGGCGGCTCAGAGATCGAGAAGCTCAAGGCTCAGTGCGAGAAGAAACTCGGCAAGCCCGTTTCAATCAATATTGTTGAGGTTAAAGCTCCCGAGCTTGACGCTCAGCTCGTTGCTGAGAACATCGCAGCTCAGCTCGAAAAGAGAATTTCTTTCCGCCGCGCAATGAAGCAGTCAATCGGCAACGCTATGCGCCGCGGTGCAAAGGGTATCAAGATTATGTGTTCAGGCCGTCTCGGCGGCGCAGAAATCGCGCGTTCTGAGCAGTACCACGAGGGTACTATTCCGCTTCAGACCCTTCGCGCGGATATCGACTACGGTTTTGCCGAGGCTAACACAACCTACGGTAAGGTCGGCGTTAAGGTTTGGCTGTACAAGGGCGAGGTTCTCAATGTAGCCGAGTCCAAGCCTGCCAGAAGACCCCGCAGAGAAGGAGGCAGAAAATAATGTTAATGCCTAAAAGAGTAAAATACAGAAGAGTTCACCGCGGACGTATGACCGGTAAGGCTATGCGCGGTAACAAGGTAACCTACGGTGATTACGGCCTTCAGGCGACTGAGCCGGCGTGGATTACTTCAAACCAGATCGAGGCTGCCCGTGTTGCTATGACACGTTACTGCAAGCGTTTCGGTAAGGTTTGGATCAAAATCTTCCCCGACAAGCCTGTAACCGCAAGACCGGCTGAAACCCGTATGGGTAAAGGTAAAGGTAACGTAGAGTATTGGGTAGCTGTAGTTAAGCCCGGCAGAGTTATGTTTGAGCTCGGCGGCGTTGACGAGGCAACTGCAAGAGAGGCTATGCGCCTTGCAGCCAACAAGCTCCCCATCAAGTGCAAGTTTGTTAAGAAAGAGGAGGGTGAGCAGTAATGAAAGCATCAGAACTCAGAGATCTCACAGTTGAAGAGCTTCAGACAAAGCTCACAGAACTCAAGGAAGAGCTCTTCAACCTTCGTTTCCAGCTTGCTGTTAACCAGCTCGAAAACACATCAAGAATCGGAGCCGTTAAGAAGGACATCGCAAGAGTGTCTACAATCCTTCGCCAGCGCGAGCTCGGTATTGAAGCTTAAGAGAGGAGGACTTAACAGTGAGTGACAGAAATATGAGAAAGACTGTTGTCGGCAGAGTAGTAAGCGATAAGATGGACAAGACCATCGTCGTTGCTGTTGAGGACAGCGTAAAGCACAAGCTTTATAACAAAATTGTTAAGCGTACCGTTCGCTTCAAGGCGCATGACGAAAACAACGAGTGCGGCGT
>OMYD01000042.1 GCA_900315195.1 uncultured Eubacteriales bacterium
CGCATCCGCGTCGTTCATCGGCACAATAAGGCCGTTCTCACGGTCTGTCATCACCTCGCGCGTGCCGCCGCCCATGCAGTCGGTACAGATACACGGCAAACCTATTGCCATGGCCTCGAGCATTGAGTTTGACAATCCCTCAAAGTCCGACGAGGATACATACATAGCCGAATCAATTATTTTTTTATGTACATCAGGTGCCGGAGGCAAAACAAAAGCACAATCCGATATATTTAACTCGCTTATTCTTTTTACCAGAATGTTTTTTTCATCAATCTCCATTTGCTGCTGAACATTGCCGTATATTTTCAGGATATAATCGGGATATTCGTTATGGAATCTACAAAATGCTTCTAACAGCAAGGACAGATTCTTTTGAGGAGTGATCCTGCAAAAATTAACGATAACCTTTTCTCTTTTAACTTTATCGGCAAGCGGCAGATCCGGCTTTATGGGGTTATTGATAACATAAATATTTTTGAATTTTTTTTGAAAATACTCTTTTTCGCTCTGTGTTTGAACAATAATACCGTCAACTTTTTTAAACAGATTGAAATAGCTTTTTCTTCTTACCCTGTCCTGCGGAATAACCGACTGATGCGCGTTTATCTCAGCGTCGAATATTTTAAAATCAAAGCCTTTTGCGGCGGACAATACGCGCTCATGGAAGTTTACGCCAAACGAAACCACAATATCCGGAGAAGCTTTTTGAAAATAATCCTTATATACAGCGCTGTATCTGCTGTTGTTCGCTTTGCGGAACAAAATACTGTTTTTTATAAAGAACGCCGCGGTTTTCCGTATTTTTTTCTTTAAGCCGTTTCCTTTAAAAGACGATTCTTCATAATGATCCAGCGCAGAGACTTCGGCTGCGGGAGCATTTGCGCCTGAAGTTTTTTCCTCCGAAAAATCAACATAACGGAAAGTGTTTTGTTTTTCGTTTATGTCAACCAGCTTTACCCTTTTATCCAACTCAAAAAAAGGAGTGTCGCTTACTCCTCTTACCGCGGCGATTTCTACCGAATAACCGCTTTTTACCAGCTCGTTAGACAGGTTGGTAACGCGTCTTTCAAGCCCGCCGTTAAAAAAACCGATTATCACAAATACTATTTTTTTCATTTAGTCCTCCGTGTATTATCCATACGGTTAATAACCCTTATGTAATCCCAATCGTCAAGGTGTCTTTTGGAAGATACGGGAGATTTGTATTTAAAGAGTTTTCCGGAATAATAGTTTTTATCAAACACTTTAAACCTTACTACCGGCTTGTTGTCACAACACACACGATTTCCGGTTACAAGGTATTTATTATTAAACGGAAGCTCAAAAAGCCTGCCGACAGGGAAGTCCCTGTCCGATTCAATTTGAAAAAGCTCAGCCGAAGCATAGTATTCCAAATTTTCGAGATACTCCAAATAATCCTCATATGTACCAAAATACAAATTGATTGTCGGCGACAGAAATCTTAAGCCTAAATCATGATAAATAAATGTACCTATACAATCGTTAGCTAAAATCGAAAAATCAAAATTTTCCAGTTTTTTTCTCTGTACTTTATGGTATCGCCTGCGCCTGGCGGTTATAGGCGACTTTTCGCCATAACAAATTTTCACAATTATTCTTCTGATATTGTTCACTAATAATCTTTCCTTTATAAAATATAAAAATGCGAGGTAAATAAAAATTTACGCCTCATACGGCCTCAAAAAACGTGTCGGGGTGACTTGGGTCAAACTGCTCGTTTGCCCACATAAGGGTTACAAGATTATCGGTGTCGGAAAGATTAATGATGTTGTGAGTCCAGCCGGGTATCATATGTACGGCCTCTATTTTATCGCCCGAGACCTCAAACGATACCTTTTCGTCGGTTTGGATATTGCGCTCCTCAATAAGCGCTCTGCCGCTTACTACAATAAAGAATTCCCACTTTGAGTTGTGCCAGTGCTGGCCTTTGGTTATGCCCGGCTTTGAGATATTGACCGAAAACTGGCCGCAGTCAACGGTTTTTAAAAGCTCGGTGAATGAGCCGCGGTCGTCGCGGTTCATCTTTAACTCAAACTTGAATTTTTCCGCGGGCAGATAGCTCAGATACAGGCTGTAAAGCTTTTTGGCGAAGCTGCCGTCGGGAATCGAGGGCATTACAAGCGTCTGAGGCTGAGCCTTGAAGCTTTGGAGCAGGTCAACTATCTCGCCGAGAGTCACCTTATATGTAAGCGGCACATAGCAGTATCTGCCGCAATTATTCTCTACAGGTATTAAACCGTCGTAGTCGCAGTGTTTTTCCTTACCCTCAAGCAGGTCAAACATGCCCTCAACCAAATCGTCGATATACAGCAGCTCAACCTGAGCGTTTCTGTCGTTTACGGTAAACGGCAGGTCGTTGGCGACGGCGTTGCAAAAGGTTGAAACGGCGCTGTTGTAGTTGGGGCGGCTGTGCCCCATAAGATTCGGGAAGCGGTAAACCGCCGCCTTTGCGCCCGTTTCCTTTGCGTAATCAAACAGCAGCTCCTCGCCCGCAAGCTTGCTTTTGCCGTAATCCGACTGACCGTATCTGCCGATAAGCGTAGCCTGAATTGAGCTTGAGAGCATTACGACCGCCTTACTATTATTCTTTTTAAGAATATTAAGCAGCGTTTCACCAAAACCGAAATTGCCCTGCATAAACTCGTCATTTGACTTTGGACGGTTGATGCCCGCCAGGTTAAATACGAAGTCAGCCTTCTGACAATAAGCGTTTAATTCTTCAATAGAATTATCAATATCATACTCGTATATTTCTTCTACAGAAATATCAGGACGTGTGCGGTTTTTTCCGTCGCGGATATTTTTCAAATTTGCGCATAAGGCACGTCCGACCATGCCCTTTGCTCCCGTTACCAAAATATTCATATAAATCTCCTCGCATTTGCCCATTTTAAACTATTATACAGTATATAACAAATTTTACAATATATCAAGCATTTAAGGAATTAGCGCTTCGGAATTTAAGGCGACAGATGTTAAAGTGTTTTATTTGATAATAGTATTATACCGTTAGGTTTATCAAATGAGCGATGGAAGGAATGCTTTTGCCCTGCTGCGCGGTTGTAGCGCTCAGCAGGGCTCCCGTCGCTATAAACAGAACATTTTTGTATTTGCCGCCGCAAAGTCCGCTCAGTATCTCGGTGCACAGAACCGACGCGCAGCAGCCGCAGCCCGAACCGCCCGCGTGGACGTCCTGAGTGGCATTGTCAAAGATAAGCAGACCGCAGTCGTTGTGCCTGCCGTTTAAATTTACGCCCTCTTTTGAAAGCAGCTCATGCAGAATTTCGCTGCCCACCAGCCCCAGGTCGCCCGTAAAAACCCGGTCATAATCCTGAAGCGATGTGCCCGTATCGCGCAAAAAACGCATAATTGTATCCGCCGCTGCGGGCGCCATTGCCGCGCCCATGTTGTTTGAGTCGGTTATCTGCATGTCCGTGATTTTTCCGACGGCAGCGGCTTTGATTTTTACGTCGCCCGAGCTTTGGCTGAGCACGCACGCGCCCGCTCCCGTAACCGTCCACTGCGCCGTAGGCGTACGCACCTCGCCGTACTCCATAGGAAAGCGGTACTGCCGCTCTGCCGCGCAGAAGTGCGAGGATGTTACGCACAGCGCGTTATTTGCCGCGCCGCTTTCGGTAAACACGGCGCCCATCGCAAGCGCCTGAGCCATTGTGGAGCACGCGCCGTACTGCCCCAGAAACGGGATTCCGTACACCATCATGCCAAACGACGAGCCCACGCACTGGTTAAGCAGATCGCCCGCGAAAACATAATCTATATCAGCGGAATGAAGCCCGCTTTTTTCCATGGCGAGCAGCGCCGCCTCCTGCTGCAGGCGGCTTTCGGCCTCCTCGTAGGTTTCGGCGCCTCCGCGGCTGTCGTAAATGATTTTGTCAAACAGAGATCCCAGCGGCCCCTCCGACTCCATTTTGCCCGCCGCCGAGGCAAAGCCCCGGATCCGCGGCATATTTTCAAAAACAAGCGTTCCCGCTCCAATTCTTTTAACCATAAAAAAACCTCCGCTATAAGTATAAGCGAAGGCTTTTGTTTTATTCATGATAAATAAGCTACGGTTCGGCGGAGTCGTGCGCCTGATCGCCGCTATGAGCATCGGTCTGAGCCTGAGTCTCGGTCTGAGATGAGGCTTCTGTAGTCTTTTCGGAAGCAGAGCTTTGAGTGTCGGAGCCCGATGACTGAGAGCTGCTCTGAGTTTGGGTGTGAACCGCGACGGGCTCGGTAAGGTCGTCAACGTCCGAGTCAACCGCGCCCGCGTCGTTATCGGCGGGATAGAACACCTTGCCGTTTTTAAGGTCGTAGTATGACGACGGAAGCTCCTTTTCGCCTATCTTTTTGCCGTCCTTATAGTATACGCGGTAAGCGTTTACATAGTACTTTGAGCCTTTTGTCTCGCCGAGCTCATTTCTGACCTTGATTTCATCGTAATCTGAATCTTTTATACCCCAGAACGAAGCGTACAGAGTGTAATTTACAAGCTTGCACTCAAGGAACACCTGATATTTTGAAGTGTTCTCAAGCTTTAAGTCGATGTTGGGATAATCGATCGTGGCGTCAAGTCCCGTGGGAACATATACCGAAGCCCACTCGTGAGGCGCGCGCTCGTAAATGCTGAGGCCGGAGCGTATTGCGGCATTATAGATAGTTGAGCTCGACTGGCAGATACCGCCGCCGTAGCCCTGCTCGATTTTGCCGTTGATAATAACGTTTGCCGGCAGATAGCCGTTTGAGGCAAGGTTAGAGTCGCCCGTGCAGTCGTTGAACGACCATATCTCATCCGGGTCGATAATTGAGCCGTTGCACGCCGCAAGCGACACCTTCATGTTGTTTGTGGCGTTTTCGGTGTTGGTTGAGTAGGTTTCGTAGGACGCCAGCTTAACAAGATTCTTTTTGAGGAAGTCCGCCGTAACGTCAGCGGCGATCTCCTCGGTATACGCGGTGATAGTCTGCTCGCTTTTTCCGCTCGCGAAGGCGTTGTTGAGCTGCTTTTTGAGGTCGTCCTTGTCAACGCAGATTCCGTTTTGGGCTTCCTCAATATCAAAGCGCTTTTCGGCGTAAGGATGAAACTCCGATACATACGCGTTCTTAGGGTCGCTGTAATGCTCCTCGCAAACCGAAACGGACTTGTCCGTAACCGACTTGTCAGTCGGGGTTGCTTTAACCTCGTATTTAGCGTCGGAAGTTGACTTATCGGCCTTGGCGTCCGCCTCGACCTTAGCAATAACCTCGTCTATATTAAAATTGTACTCAAAGTCATCCTGAGTAAGCACGGCGGTTTCGCTTCCGATTTTTACCGAAATCTTAACCGGCTTAATTAAGCTCTTTTTGTTTTGCTCAAGATAAGTCTTTGCCTGCGCGGGGGTTTTGCCCGAGATGTCAAGTCCCGACACCTTGGTATTGTCCGCGAACACAAAATCTTTGTTGTCCGGGTCGGAGCCGCCCGAGCCGTTCATTATCGCGACGCAAAAGATAACAACTGCCGCCGCGATTACAACCGCTGCCGCCGCGGAAACGATAATTATTATTTTATTTCTTTTGCCGCCGTTATCATTGCCGCCGTAGTCGCCCGAGGAGTCGGCTGAGGAGCTGCCCGAAATATCAACCATACCGTCTGCCGCCGCGCTATAATACCTTCCGTATTCCATAATCCACCCCATTCTGATTGGATATAGCTTTTAAAGCATAGAATAATTTTTAAGATACAATTATCGTTTTCCTTATTCTACTACATATTTTTATAAAAATAAATAGGTAAAACATAAATTTAAAAAATTTCTTTGTTTTTATTTTTGTATATTATAAGCGATTTTTCACAATCCATTCACTTATGGAAACGTGATGTTCCTTCCGGCGCTTTATAATTCGCGGGAATAAAGGGAGGCTAAATCCTCCGTCACGTCATAAATGCCGTGCCACCTCCCTTATAATGGGAGGCTATTGCTTGCAGAAATGTTTACAAATAAGGTCGGGCACGGGACGATTTTTATCACAAGCTGTCTGCGCGACCGAAATTCCGAATTCCGAATTGATCAAACTGGGCATTTATAAAAAATTATCTGTTGAAAAATCCGACATAATTCTGTATAATTGACTTAGAAGCAATTATTATTTTCAGGAGCGATGATACATGAAAATTCTGATTTTTTCCGCCTCTACGGGCGGCGGCCACAAGCGCGCCGCCGCGGCTCTGGAGGATACAATTAACCGTCTTAACCCCGAGGTTGAGGTTACGGTGGTAGACGGACTTCGCGCTATAGGCAAGGTGTATGACACAACCGCGGTTAAGGGCTACTATTTTCTGGTTAAAAAGGCTCCGAAATTCTACGGCGGTCTTTACAAGGTTACCGACCGTCAGAATATTGCATATAAAACGGCTATGAAGATAAACGCCTCAAAGTCCGAAAAGCTGCTCAGGGAAATCGAAAAGCATAATCCCGACGTAATTATTATGTGCCACGCGTTTATTACCGCGATGGTTTCGCGCCTTAAAAAGCAGGGCAAGCTTTTGAACGTAAAGGCTATCTCGCTTATTACCGACTACGACGCCCACCGTACATATGTTGCGCCGAATATCGACGCCTATGTGCTTGCCGAGCCTCAGATGGCGCCTAAGCTTATCAACGAGTACGGCGTTGACGAGTCGATTATCTATCCGCTCGGAATCCCCACCTTTGAGAAGTTCTCGGAGCCGGGCGCAAAGGACGAAATCTGCCGCCGCGAGGGTCTTGACCCCGACAAAACAACCGTTTTGCTTATGGCGGGCTCGTTCGGCGTGACGGGCGTGCTCAAGTTCTACAAAAAGCTTGCGCGTATCGACGACAGCCTGCAGTTTATTGTAATTACGGGCAAAAACGAGAAGCTCTATGAAAAGCTCAAGGAAACCGTTGAGGAGGAAAACGCCGCAAACCGCACAAAGCTGCTGTTTTTCGTCAACAATGTTGAGGACTACATGCACGTTTCCGACCTTATCGTTACAAAGCCCGGCGGACTTACTATTTCCGAGAGCCTTGCCTGCCACCTTCCCATGGCGATTTACAACGCCTACCCCGGTCAGGAGCAGTACAACGTAAACTTCCTGCTTAAACAAAAGGCGGCTATCTCGGTCGACAAAAAGACGGGCGCCGAGGAAATCATCAAGCTTTTGCAGTCGCCCGAAAGGCTCAGTGAAATGCGCGAAAACTGCATTAGGCTCGCGCGTCCAAAGGCGGCTGAGGATATGTATAATCTGGCGCGTCAGCTTGATGAGCTGTCAAAGCCGGGCGATACCCGGCCATGAAGCGGATTATAAGCGCCGCGCTCGCCGCTTTTATGTGCGTGCTTGCGCTGACCTCATGCGGCAGCTCGGACGGCTTTTCCGACAGCGAGAAAATCTCAGCCAAATACTCGCGCGACAAGGATATTTCGGTTACATACAACTACTCCGACGGCGCGCTTGAGCCGCCCGACGGCTACAACAGCTTCGCAAATTCCGCGGGCGGGTTTTCGCTAAAGCTTTTCCGCGGCCTGGGCTCAGGCAAAAAGAGCTTTGCCTTCTCCCCTGCCTCAACGGTTTTGCAGCTTTCAATGCTTTCAAACGCCGCGTCATCTGACACGCGCTCGGATATTCTGAAGGCGCTCGGCGGCGGCACAATGTCGCCCGACGCGCTTAACGCCTGCTGCTCATACTTCAAGAGCAGAATGGAAAGCGTGAGCAAAACCTCGGACGAAAAAGCGGAATGGGAGCAGGTAAAGCTTAGCGGCGCGATGCTTGCCGACGACAGCGTTGAGGTAAAGACTTCGTTTTTAAGCACCGTCGGCAACTTTTACGGCTATGATGTTTTCCGCTATGACCTCGACGGTGAAAGCGCCGAAAAAAAGCTGAACGATTATCTAAAAGACTACACCGGCAAATGCGGGATAAAGTTTTCAAAGAGCGATACGCTGAGCACCGTTTCGGCTTCCGAAATAAAGGACAGCTGGCTTGAACAATACGCCGATTCCGACGTATCGGAAGGAGTGTTCAAGGGCAGCGAAGGCGACAGGAAAACGACCTTCCTGACCTCAAACGAGAGCGCGCTTAAAACGGACAAGGCGGTGGGAATCGTTAAATATACCGCAAAAAATCCGCTGAAGCTTGTGCTTGCGGCCCCCAAAAACGCCAAAGACTTTGACGAATATGTAAAGGGCTTTGACTATACCGAGCTGAGCGCCCTGCTTAACAGCGTCGACATAACCAAAAAGGCGACCGCCGTTATCCCCGAGTTCACAATTGAGCAAAGCGGCAAGGCTGAGCCGCTGTCGGGCGCGGTTAAATCAGGCGGAGCCGCCTCGCTGTTTGAAAGCAAAAACAGCCTGTCGGCGCTTAGCTACACCACGTCGGCAACGCTTGGCGAAATGTACGAGGTCGAGCCGAAATTTACGCTTGACCGCTCGGGCATTAACGCCGAAAAGGAAATCAAAAATGAAAAAAGCATCGTCGTAAAAACCGATGAAACGCTAAGCTTTGACAAACCGTTTATCTTCCTGCTTATTGACAACGAAAGCAGCCTGCCCGTTACAATGGGAATATACAGATGAATGCGGAATTAAATTGACAGCAACGTTCATTGTTTAAGGTTGCACTTAGTAAAAAACAATTGAAAATGCGCCCTCTCGGTCAGCTCTTCTGACTGAAAGGGCGCAAATTGTTTAGCTATAAAATATAAATACGGTCGGGCTCAAAAGGTATTTTTTTTAGCAAGCTGTCTGCACGACCGAAACTCCACACTCCACTCTCAACACTCCAAACTAACCACTAAATATTCGCTCTTGATTATGCCGCCTAAACGTGATAAAATAGACAAGGTATATATTAATAAGAAACAGAGGTATGAATATGGAGTACAAATTTTCCGACAGAGTATCAAATTTAAAGCCCAGCGCGATAAGAGAAATCTTCAAATATGCCGCCGACCCCTCGGTTGTTTCGCTTTCGGCAGGCAACCCCTCGCCCGACGCGTTCCCCGTTGAGGCGGTTCAGGAGATTTCGGCGCGCATTTTAAGCGAGAATCCCATTTCAGTTTTGCAGTACAGCGTTACCGAGGGCTACACCCCTCTGCGCAATCATATGCTTGAATACATGAAGCGCGAGCATAACACGGGCAGCGACAACGACGATATCCTCATCACAACGGGCGCTCAGCAGATTATGGATCTGTGCACAAAGGCGCTTGTAAACGAGGGCGAGGTAGTTATTGTCGAGGCTCCGTCATTCATCGGCTCGCTCAACACCTTCCGCGCCTACAACGGAAAGCTTGTCGGCGTTACCGTTGAGCCCGACGGCATGAGCACCGTCGAGCTTGAGGAAAAGCTAAAGGCTAACCCCAACGCCAAGTTTATTTACACTATTCCCAACTTCCAGAACCCCTCGGGCGTTACAATGAGCCTTGAAAAGCGCAGGAAGGTCTACGAGCTCGCAAAGAAGTACGGCGTGCTCATCCTCGAGGACAACCCCTACGGAGACCTGCGCTACAGCGGCGAAAGCCTGCCGAACATCAAGAGCTTTGATACGGACGGAATCGTTATTTACGCGGGCTCGTTCTCAAAGGTAATCTCACCCGGTATCCGCGTTGCTTACACAATCGCTCCCAAGCAGATTTTCCAGAAGCTTGTTGTCTGCAAGCAGGGCAACGACGTTCACACCAATATCTGGTCACAGATGATCTGCGACGAGTTCATCACAAAGTACGACTTCAACGCGCATCTGCAAATGCTGCGCGACATCTACACCAAAAAGGCGCGGTTCTGCATGGATCTGCTCGACAAATACTGCGCGCCCGCAATCACCTACCACAAAATCGACGGCGGTCTGTTCATCTGGTGCGACCTGCCAAAGGACGTCGATATGCCCGCGTTCTGCAAGGAAGCGGTGCTCAACAAGGTTTGCGTAGTTCCGGGCAACGCCTTCCTCACCGACGAAAACGAGGAATGCCACAGCTTCAGGATCAACTTCTCAACCCCCACCGACGAGCAGCTTGAAAAGGGCATTAAGATTCTGGGAAAATTAGCTAACTCATAATTACGGAGGACAGGAATATGGAAACTCAAAAGCAGATTATATTAACAGGCGACCGCCCCACGGGACGCCTGCACCTCGGTCACTATGTAGGCTCGCTGAAAAGACGCGTCGAGCTTCAGAACTCGGGCAAATATGACGAGATAAACATTCTCATAGCCGACGACCAGGCGCTTACCGACAACGCTGACAACCCCGCCAAAATCCGCGACAACATCATCAACGTCGTGCTCGACTATCTTTCGGCAGGCCTCGACCCCGAAAAAACAACTATCTGCATTCAGTCGGCGCTGCCCGCCCTTCACGCGCTCACCTTCTACTACATGAACCTTGTCACAACGGCGCGTCTTGCCCGCAACCCAACCGTTAAAAGCGAGATCCAGATGCGCGGCTTTGCCGACGAGGGACTGCCCGTGGGATTCTTTGCATATCCCGTTTCCCAGGCGGCTGACATCACCGCGTTCGACGCCACGGTTGTTCCCGTAGGCGAGGATCAGCTCCCGATGATTGAGCAGACACGCGAGATCGTTGAAAAATTCAACCGCCTTTACGGCGACACGCTTGTGCTTCCCAAGGCGATGATTCCCGAAAACGAGACCCAGCGCCGCCTGCCCGGAGTTGACGGCAAGGCCAAGATGAGCAAGTCGCTGGGCAACTGCATTTACCTTTCCGACACGCCAAAGACCGTAAAGCAGCAGGTCAACGGCAAGATGTTCACCGACCCCACTCACCTGAGGATCGAGGACCCGGGTCACACCGAGGGCAACGTTGTGTTCACCTACCTTGACGCGCTTTGCACCGACGACCACTTCGCCGAGTACCTGCCCGAATATAAGAACCTCGACGAGATGAAGGAGCATTACCGCCGCGGCGGACTGGGCGACGGCAAGTGCAAAAAGTTCCTTATCCAGGTGCTTGAGGAGACTTTAAGCCCCATCCGCGCCGAGCGCGCAAAATGGGAAAAGGACATCGCAACGGTGTACGACATCCTTTCAGCAGGCACACAAAAGGCGAGGGAAACCACAAACGCCACCCTTGCAAGGGTTCAGAAAGCGATGAGGATCGACTACTTCGCCGACCGCGCTATTATTAAAGAATGGGAAAAGCTGTTGAAAAATAAATAATTTCTATAACAGACAAGCCTCCCCCCATAACAAGTGATGGGGGGAGGCTTATATAATTCCTAACTCCGCATTAACATATTTTCTCCCCAATAACCGAAATCGCTTTACGGGGGCAGATCACTTCGGCGTGCTCACTGATTTGGGCGCATTTAAGCGCGCCGCCCGTGAGCGTGCCGAACTCGGAAAGCAAGCCGCGAAGGGCTTTCGGCAGCGCGGGATAACCGAATAATAAGTAATAGACGCCGCCGCGCACATAGGCGGCGTTTTTTGCGCACATAAAGCCGCGTCGGTACGCCGCCTCAACCGCGCCGAGAAACTCCGAGCAGCCCTCAAAGCGGAAGCAGACTCCGCCGCCGCGTTTAAGGCGGTAGCGCCGCGTGATTCCCTTGACGGTGACGAGAAGATAGCAGCCCTCGCCCATCATCAGCGCCTCAACGCTCAGGCGTTTTCCGCGGGTATCGATTCCCGTTTTACGGCACGCAAGCTTTGTCAGCCTGAGAATAATCCTGCGCGAGTGGGCGTTGTCCATGCCCATTTCGGCAAAGCTCAGCGCAAAGTCGCTCATATCCCTGTCGGCAAGCACCACCAGCACCCGCCGCTCGTCAAGCCTGTTTATCGTCACCCGTACACCCCCGTTTTTTAATGCGGAACTCCGAATTAGTATTACTATTCCATACTATGCCCGAAAAGGCAAATTTGCAAGTGATTTTTATTGGAAATAATATTGCCAAAACAAGAGCAAGATGTTATACTGAAAATATCAAAGAAAGAGGGGTGTGTACCTTATGCCAAAATGGCTCAATGACGCAGTATTTTATGAAATTTATCCGCAGAGCTTTTACGACTCCAACGGCGACGGGATCGGCGACATCAACGGAATCATCGAAAAGCTCGACTATGTTAAGGGGCTTGGCTGCAACGCGATATGGCTGAATCCCGTTTACGACTCGCCCTTTATGGACGCGGGCTACGACGTGCGCGACTACTACAAGGTAGCTGAGCGCTACGGCACAAACGACGATTTGGTAAGGCTTTTTGAAGCGGCTCACAAAAAGGATATCAAAATCCTGCTCGATTTGGTACCCGGTCACACCTCGGACACTCACCCGTGGTTCCAGGTTGCCAAGCGCGCCAAGGAGAGCGACCTTTCAAACCGCTACATCTTCACCAAATCCGTGTGGGACGCTCCGCCCGAATACCGCATGATGTGCGGAATCTGCGAGCGCAACGGCAACTACATGGTCAATTATTTCAGCTCTCAGCCCGCGCTCAACTACGGCTTTTACGAGGTTACCCACCCCGAATGGCAGCTGCCCTGCGACCATCCCGACTGCCTGCGCACCGCCGAGGCTATCAAGGCGGTAATGCGCTTCTGGCTTGACAAGGGCGCCGACGGCTTCCGCGTTGACATGGCGGATTCCCTTGTTAAAAACGACGACGAAAAAATCGCCACAGCCAAAATCTGGCGCGGCGTAAGGGAAATGCTCGACAGTGACTACCCCGAGGCAGCTATGGTAAGCGAGTGGTGCAACCCCGACCGCGCTATTACCAACGCGGGCTTCCATATGGACTTCTACCTCGACCACTACGGCAACGGCTACAGCAAGCTGTTCCGCTTCGGCGAGTGGGGCGATCTGGCGGTATTCAACAAGAACGGCATGGGCGACCTCAAGGGCTTTGCCGAGGAGTACCTGCCCGCTTACAACCGCACCAAGGGCAACGGCTATATCTGCTTTATGACAAACAACCACGATATGCCGCGCGTCACCGCATACCTCGACAAGCAGGCAATCAAGCTTGTAAACGCGTTTATCTTTACCATGCCGGGCGTGCCGTTCCTATATTACGGCGACGAAATCGGAATGCGCTACCAGGCTGACTTAATCAGCAAGGAGGGCGGCTTCTCAAGAACAGGCTCGCGCACACCCATGCAGTGGTGCGAGGGCGAAAACCTGGGCTTCTCGACAAGCGACTTCCCGTATCTTCCCGCAGATACAAGCGACGACGCTCCGACGGTTGAAAACCAGAAGGACGACCCCGACAGCATTTACCGCGTTGTCACCGACATGATAGCGCTCAGGCATAAGTATGATGATTTGCACGGCAACGGCGAGCTTGAGTTCATTTATAAAGAAAATGAAATTCCCTTCGCCTACCGCAGAGGCAGCCTGATGATGTTCTTCAACCCGCTTGATAAAGAAGCGGAAATCGAAACCGACAGCGACGGCGACGTTGTTTATAAGCTGGGCGACGCAATTATTGAAGAAGGCAAGGTCAAGCTTCAGCCGCAGAGCTTTTTGATGATACACTGTATTTAATTTTCAGTATAATAATAAGGGCAGGCAGCGATATTTCACGCTGTCTGCCTTTTTAGTGGTTAGTGTTTAGATTTTAGAGATTATCAGCAAAGTTTTATTTTTTAAGTAATATCACCCGTGGGAACAGAAGTTCTCTGTCATACAAACGCCTGATTCGCGTCGTGTCCGTCGCGTCACGCGACCTAGCCCCAAAGGTGTCCCAGATCGGTGTCCTCGGCGAAGTTGTCAATGCCGTAGAGCACAAGCACCTGCTCGGGCTTTTCTCTCTGCGCAAGAGCGGTGATGTCGAGCGAATTATAGCGCATGTCAACAAGAATAACCTTTTTGTAATTCTCGGCGAGGAACGGCGCCATACAGTGGCTGAAGCTGTCCTTGACGACAATTATAGTGCCGTTTTTGGCGTTCTTGTTTGTGATTTCGGTGTAGGCGTGGTTGCCGTCAATGAAAATCGGGTACTTGTCGTCGTCTTTGTCGTGCTCGTAGAAGAACATCGAATTCCGCGACTTCTCCTTGTTGCCGTCGCGTATTAAAACATTTATTTTGTCCTCGGTGTTTTTGGGATTGTTCCAGACCTCGACCGTGTCGGGCTGATTGAACCAGAAGCCGCCCTTTGAGTAGGTCGTGCCGTAGAAGTTCTCGTACTTTTCGATATTGAACTCTGACTCGGGCGTTGCCTCGATCCCAAGCTTATTGCACAGCTGCCTGTACGCAACATACGCGCCGCGTGTTGTCCAGTGGTGGTCGGTCTTGTAGTAGAGCTGGTCGCCGTTGTTGTGGGCGGTCTTGAAGCTGTCGCGCAGGTCAACCGTGCCAACGCCCGCGGAGTTCAGGGTTGAGTTTATTTTATCAAGATACTTGTCGTCGTTGTAGGTGTTGTGGATAAGCGGCAGCTTGTCCGACACGATGTAGCCCGTTGAGGGCACAAACATAGCGGTCATGGGCGTGCTTCCGATTTCGGACTTGAAGTCTGTCAGCATTTCAAGGTTGTCGCTTATCTTGTTGTCCTCGGGCACGGGCTTGTTTATCAGGTAGCCGTCGCCGCAGTAGTAAACGCCGTTTGCGCCGTTGTTGCCCTCATAAAGGGTGGCGTAGGCGTTGGTGCCGACCCACAGGTTTCTTACGGGGAAATGGTCGGCAAAGAAGGTCTCAAAGCCCTTGCCGAAGTCGCCGCCCGCTATTGTTTTGTAACCGTCCGCAAGGTTCTCAGAGAAGCTCTTGCTGTCGGAATCGTCGCTTAATACCTTAGGAAAGTCAGCGAGGATACGCTTCTCCGAGGGGCTGAATTCCTTTTCGGTGCCGTTTGCGAAGTAGCTTGCGGTGTTGAAGATAAACCAGCCCATCATCACCAGAATGAACCCCGCAAACAGGAACGCGGGCGCGTAGCCCAGCTTCATCTTCGGCACGGGCGCCGTGGGAGTTGCGGGAACATCGGTGCGCGGACGCTTGGCGCTCTTTTCAAGCTTTGCCACGTCCGCCTTTTTGACGGGATATATTTTTGTTTCGTCGCTCACGCGCGGCCCGGAATACTTAACCCTAGGCTCGGAGGGCTTATTCTCAAAGCGGTCGCGGGTATATCTGCCCTCGTAGCGCGTCTTGTTCTCGGGCGCGGCGTAACGCTTGCCGCCCGTGGACTTGGCGCTGTAGCGGGGCTCGCTTTTGCTATTTTTTTCATCAGCATAATGTTTCATATTTTCACCTATAAAAATGATTTGCAAAGCAAATCAATTCATGTGCCAAGGCACTATTCATGTTTGCCAAAACAATTCATAAACCGTCAGGTTCAACTCATCTCTGCATAAAAGCTGTATATAACATAAACGTTTTGGTCGGGAATGAATTGTTGCTTTCGCAACATGAATTGGCTGCGCCGTGAATTTCGCGTTGCGAATGAATTGACAACTTCGTTGTCATTAGAAACGGAAATACAAAAACGGGCTGTACTCCTGTCTTACCAGGGCGGCGGTGCAGAGCACCAATACTCCCATGCAGAACAGGCTCTCGGCAACCCAGATAAAGCGCGTTGCGGCAATGCGGTTGTATACCTTTGTAGCCACAGGCGTGCTCGCAAAGAACGCTGCGGCTAGCAGCGGCAGGTAACTGAGAATCGTGTTGATTGTATTCTCGTCGCCGAGCCCCCTGCTGAAATCAAACAGGTTTGAGAAGAACTCGCCAAGCAGGTTTACGTCGGTAAACTTAAACAGTCCCCAGCCGAAGATAACAAGCACTATAGCGTAAAAGTGCTGAAAGAACGACGGCAGCTTGTCCAGAAAGCGCTTGAGCACAAACTTTTCGAGGATAAGCAGAAGTCCGAAATACAAGCCCCAGAAAATGAAGTTGTACGCCGCTCCGTGCCAAAGTCCCGTAAGTAGCGAGATGTGCCAGCGGCGCCAGAACTCGGTAATTGACTTTGAAATGTAAGGGTAGTTGAAGTTTTTGAGGAACTCAAAGCCCATCATGTTGCCAAGTCCGCACGCCATGTCGGAGTAGCCCGAGAAGTCGAAGTACAGCTGCAGAGAAAACGCGATTATGCCTACCCACGCGCCGAGGACTCCGCCGCCCTCGACCATAACCATCTTGTGGGTTTGGTCGTTCTCGGCAACCAGGATTATCTTTACAAGATTAGCCATCTGGTCGGCTATCAGCACCTTTTTGGCAAGTCCCACGCAGAACAGCTTGACGCCCTTTGTAA
>OMYD01000012.1 GCA_900315195.1 uncultured Eubacteriales bacterium
TTGAAAATTGAAAATGGATAATTTCGGTCGGGCAGACAGAATGGCTTGAAAACAGCGTTCGCTTCCCGACCGTATTTATATTGCAATTGTATCTGTTACATTCATAGGGGCGCACCCATGTGTGCGCCTCAAAAACGCTTCTGCTATATCAGGGCGCACACGCGGGTGCGCCCCTACGGAAATAAACCCAAACATTGGTAATATCGGGAGATGTTTCATTTAGCAGATAACACCTGCCGTGGGAATCCTCCGTCACGGCAGAAATCTTGCCGACAATTTAATTCCGCATTTCAAACTCCACTCTAAACTCTAAAAACTGGGTATAATTCTTTTAAGATATTGAAACCGCGCGCGTTTTTTTGTATAATATATGAGTTAAACTATATAATCAAAAAGGAAGTGAGCAAAAATGAAAAAGGTAGCAATTATAATGGGCTCTGACAGCGACTTTCCCGTTGTGTCAAAGGCTGTCTTAAAACTAAAGGAATTCGGCGTACCGTATGAGGTTCACGTTATGAGCGCTCACCGCACTCCCGACGCGGCTATTGGCTTTGCTCAAAGCGCAAAGGCAAACGGCTTTGGCGTGATCATCGCGGCGGCGGGCATGGCGGCTCATCTTGCGGGCGTGCTTGCGGCAAAAACCACTCTGCCTGTAATCGGTATCCCCTGCAAGTCCTCTCAGCTTGACGGCATGGACGCGCTGCTTGCAACCGTTATGATGCCTACGGGCATTCCCGTCGCTACGGTAGCTGTAAACGGAGCGGCTAACGCGGCTATTCTCGCTGTTGAAATGCTGGCTCTTTCCGACGATGACCTCGCGGCAAAGCTTGAAAATATGAAGGCTGACATGGAAAAGGGCGTCGCCGAAAAGGACGAGGCAATGCAGGCTAAGGTGGCTGAGCTTTAATGACGAAGTATGTAGACATCAACCCCGCCCTCGATAAAGCGATGGACGAGTGCGGTGTGTTCGGAATATATAAAAACAACGACGACCTTAACGTTGTCACCATCACTCACGATGCGCTCTACAGCCTTCAGCACAGGGGACATGTAAGCGCGGGTATCACCGTAAACGACAACCAGAAGTTCGTGACCGTCAAGGAGCTCGGCATGGTGCACGATGTCTTTCGCGGAAAGACTCTTGACAAGCTGCCTAACGGAATAATCGCCGTAGGCCATGTGCGCTATACAATGAACTCAGCCCTTGACCGCGCGGCAAACCAGCCGTTGGTGCTCAGGTATAAGGAAGGCTCGTTAGCTATTTCAAGCAACGGCTCAATCACCAACTTCCCCGAGATACGTCAGGAGCTTGAGCGCGGCGGCTCTATCTTCCAGTCAAACTCAAACGCCGAGCTTATGGCGTATGTAATCGCCACCGAGCGAATTCATACCGACGACCTCGAAACCGCCGTTTTAAATGCCATGAAGCGCCTTAAAGGAGCCTATTCAACGGTTATCTGCGCGCCCACGCGCCTTATCGGCGTGCGCGACATCTACGGCTTCCGTCCGCTTTGTATCGGCAAGCTGAAGGACAGCTACATAATCACCTCCGAAAGCTGTGTTATCGACTCACTCGGCGGCGAGCTTATACGCGATGTGGCTCCGGGCGAGATGGTAGTTATTGACGAGAGCGGCTTCCACAGCTATTTTGCAGACCAAAAGGCCGAAAAGACCTCGCTGTGCGTTTTTGAGTATGTTTATGTGGCGCGCCCCGACAGTGTGATCGACGGCATGAGCGTTTACTCGGCAAGGCTGAAGGCGGGCGAAATGCTCTATAAGGAGTACCCGATAGACGCCGACATGGTATGCGGTGTTCCCGATTCGGGAATAATAGCCGCCGAGGGTTACGCGCGCGCGTCGGGAATCCCGTACGGAATGGGCTTTATGAAGAACAAATTCCTCGGCAGAAACTCCGCCACGGGAATGGACAAGAAGAAGCGCCTGCTCCACACCAAGCTCACCGCCCTTAAAGCCAATGTCGAGGGCAAGCGCATTGTCGTAATCGACGACTCAATAGTGCGAGGTCAGACCTCTAAGCATATCGTAAACCTGCTTCGATCAGCGGGCGCAAAGGAGATTCATATGCTCATCAGCTCGCCGCCGTTTGTTTATCCCTGCTACTTCGGACTTGACATAGGAATAAGCGAGAACTTTATCGCCAACAGCATGACGATCGAGGAGATAAGGCAGGAAATCGGCGCGGATACTCTGGGGTACCTGAGCATTGAAAGCCTGAGAAAAACCGCCGAAGGGGCGAATATAGGCCTTTGCGACGGCTGCTTTACAAAGCAGTTCAGCGCCGAGGTTCCCACCACATTCTTTGTTGATAAGTACGCTAAGAAAATTAAAAATAAATAACGGAGGATCATTATGGAAAGCTTTTCTGAAAGTTACAAGGCGGCAGGCGTTGACATCACCGCGGGTTACAAGAGCGTTGAGTTGATGAAAAAGCATGTCGCGCGCACCAATATCCCGGGCGTTGTTTCGGGCATAGGCGGCTTCGGCGGTCTGTTTGCTCCCGACTTCAGGGGCATGGAGGAGCCGGTTTTGATAAGCGGCACCGACGGCGTAGGCACAAAAATCAAGCTTGCGTTTCTGCTTGATAAGCACAACACCATCGGAATCGACTCCGTTGCCATGTGCGTCAACGACGTAATCTGTTGCGGCGCGAAGCCTCTGTTTTTCCTTGACTATATCGCAATCGGCAAAAATATTCCCGAAAAGGTAGCCTCAATCGTTGAGGGTATCGCCGAGGGCTGCGTGCAGTCGGGCTGCGCGCTTATCGGCGGCGAAACAGCCGAGCACCCCGGTCTTATGCCCGAGGACGAGTACGACGTTGCGGGCTTCTGCGTAGGCATCGCGGACAAGCCCAAGATGATCGACGGCTCAAAGCTGAAGGCGGGCGACGTGCTTATAGGACTTCGCTCATCGGGCGTTCACTCAAACGGCTTCTCGCTTGTAAGAAAGATTTTTGACATAAACGAAACCACAATCAACGACACTTATCCCGAGCTTGACAAACCGCTCGGCGAGGTTCTGCTCACTCCGACCAAAATCTACGTTAAGCCGATTCTCGCGCTCATGGAGCAGGTCGAGGTAAAGGCGGTATCGCACATCACGGGCGGCGGCTTCTACGAGAACATTCCCAGAATGCTCACAGACGGCCTGTCGGCTAAAATCACCAAGAGCGCCATTCCCGTGCTGCCTATCTTCAAGCTCATGCAGCGCGTAGGAAATATCAGCGAGCACGATATGTTCAACACATTCAACATGGGCGTCGGCATGGTTGCTGCCGTAGCAAAGGACGAGGCTGACAAGGCACTTGCGGTGCTTAAAGAAAACGGCGAGGACGCTGTAATACTGGGCGAAGTAATCGAAGGCAGCGAAGGAGTTGTGTTCGCGTAATGAAAAATATTGTTGTGTTGGTGTCGGGCGGCGGCACCAATCTTCAGGCGCTTATCGACGCGCAGAACAGGGGAGAGATAAATAGCGGCAAAATCACCTGCGTTATTTCCTCAAACCCCAACGCCTACGCGCTCACCCGCGCTGAAAACAACGGCATTGAAACCGCCGTAATCCGCCGTAAGGATTATGATGAGTTTGATAAGTACGACGAGGCGCTCACTGAGCTTTTAAAAAGCAAAAACGCCGATTTGATTGTGCTTGCGGGCTTTATGACAATACTCGGCAAAGGCGTTATCAGGGCGTTTGAAAACCGCATTATCAACATCCACCCCGCGCTTATCCCGTCCTTCTGCGGCGAAGGTTATTACGGACTTCGCGTGCACGAGGAGGCGCTTAAAAAGGGCGTTAAGGTTACCGGAGCGACTGCTCATTTCGTTAACGAGATCTGCGACGGCGGCCCCATAATCATTCAGAAGGCTGTTGAGGTAAAGGACGGCGACACCCCCGAAATTCTCCAGAAAAGGGTTATGGAGCAGGCGGAGTGGATTATCCTGCCCAGAGCCGTGGCGCTTTTCTGTGAAGATAAAATCAAAGTAATCGGCAATAAAACTGTAATTTCAGACTAGGAGGAAATCATGAAAGCGGTATCACTTACAAAGGAAATCGCCTCCACCAGCTATCCCGGCAGAGGCATTGTACTCGGCAGATCCGCCGACGGCACAAAGGCGGTTATCGCCTACTTTATCATGGGAAGAAGCGAAAACAGCCGCAACCGCGTTTTTGTAGAAACTGCGGACGGTATCAAGACCGAGGCGTTTGACCCGTCAAAGCTTGTTGACCCCTCGCTTATCATTTACGCTCCCGTGCGTGTGCTCGGCAACAAGACGATCGTAACAAACGGCGACCAGACCGACACGGTATATGACCTTATGAACCAGCAGCTCACCTTTGAACAGGCGCTTCGCACCCGTGAGTTCGAGCCCGACGCTCCAAACTACACACCCCGCATTTCGGGTATTGTAAAGTGCTCCGACGGCAGCATGAACTACGCCATGTCTATTCTCAAGAGCGCCGACGGCAACCCCGACTGCTGCGAGCGCTACACCTTCTCTTATGACGCTCCTTTGGCGGGTTTGGGACGTTTTATCCACACCTACATGGGCGACGGCAATCCGCTCCCCAGCTTTGAGGGCGAGCCCACTCTTGTTGAAATCGGCAACGACGATATCGACACCTTCGCTCAGAACGTTTGGGAAGCGTTAAACGATGACAACAAGGTTTCGCTGTTCGTGCGCTACATCGACGTAGCAACAGGCGAGGCCGACAGCAGAATCATCAATAAGAATAAATAAATAGGTAAAAATGTTTGGGTTTCGGATTTGTAATGCATCGGGTTTTATATCAAACCTTTCCATTACATTCGTAGTGGCGCACCCATGTGTGCGCCTCAAAAAAAGTTTCTGCTAAATCAGGGCGAACACATGGGTTCGCCCCTACACCGCGGAAACAAACGTTACTATTGAAAAAATCTGAAATAAAAAAACTTTACTCAAAACTTAATTATTTAACAACTAAAAGAAAGGGACGATACCCATGAATGAACTCGCTCTTAAATACGGCTGCAACCCCAACCAAAAGCCCTCGCGCATTTTTATGCAGGACGGCAAGGAGCTGCCTGTTGAGGTTCTCAACGGCAAGCCCGGATACATCAACTTCCTCGACGCGTTCAACTCATATCAGCTTGTACGCGAGCTGAAAGCGGCTACGGGACTTCCTGCGGCTGCAAGCTTTAAGCATGTAAGCCCGGCAGGCGCCGCTGTTGCCACCGAGCTTTCCGACACACTCAAAAAGATTTATTTTGTAGACGACCTTGAGCTTTCACCCATAGCCTCAGCCTACGCAATGGCGCGCGGCGCCGACAGAATGTCGTCATACGGCGACTGGGTAGCGCTTTCGGACACCTGCGACGTGCAGACAGCAAAGCTGCTCCAGCGCGAGGTTTCCGACGGAATCATTGCTCCCGATTATACACCTGAAGCCCTTGAGGTCCTCAAGACAAAGAGAAAGGGCACCTACAACGTTGTAAAAATCGACCCCGACTATGTTCCCGCTCCAATCGAGCACAAGGACGTTTTCGGCGTTACCTTCGAGCAGGGCAGAAACGAGCTGAAAATCGACGAGGCTATGCTCATGCAGAATATTCCCACAAAGAATAAAGAGTTCACCGAGGAAGCAAAGCGCGACCTGCTCATAGCGCTCATCACACTCAAATACACCCAGTCAAATTCCGTCTGCTACGCAAAGGGCGGCCAGGCAATCGGCGTAGGCGCGGGTCAGCAGTCAAGAATCCACTGCACACGCCTCGCAGGAAACAAGGCAGATATCTGGTACCTCCGCCAGCATCCGAAGGTAATGAACCTTCCGTTTGTCGACAATATCCGCCGTCCCGACCGCGACAACACAATCGACGTTTACATCTCCGACGACTACGAGGATGTACTCGCCGACGGCGTTTGGGAGCAGTTCTTCAAGACCAAGCCCGAGCCCCTCACCAAAGAGGAAAAGAAGGAATGGCTCGCGACCTTCAGCGGCGTTTCGCTCGGAAGTGACGCGTTCTTCCCGTTTGGCGACAACATCGAGCGCGCAAAGCGTTCGGGCGTTGAGTTTGTAGCCCAGCCCGGCGGCTCAATCCGCGACGACAACGTTATCGACACCTGCGACAAGTACAACATGACAATGTGCTTCACGGGAATCCGTCTGTTCCACCATTAATGACCGCAAAGCGGTCAATTCATGTTCGCAGAACAATTCATGCCGCAGGCAATTAATGAACCGACATGTTCAATTCATTCCCGAATAAGACTTTGCGGCAAAGCTGACGGTTTTGTCACTGTCATGCGTCAGGCTCAGAAATGAATTGCGCTTTGCGCATGAATTGGCTTTGCCGTGAATTTTGCGGTTTAGCCGCAAATGAATTGATTTGCTATGCAAATCATGATTGAGAGGTAAACTATGAAAATATTAATGATCGGCTCAGGCGGCAGAGAGCACGCGCTCATCAAAAAGCTGCTTGAGAGCCCCAAATGCGAAAAGCTCTATTGCGCTCCCGGCAACGGCGGTATCTCGCGCGACGCCGAGATCGTTAACATCGGAGTTATGGATAAAGAGAACATGGTGAAATTCGCGCGGGACAACGCGATTGACCTGGTGTTTGTAGCTCCCGATGATCCGCTGGCGGACGGCATGGTTGACGCGTTTCAGGCGGCGGGAATCCGCGCCTTCGGTCCCAACGCCAACGCCGCAATTATCGAGGCTTCAAAGGTTTTCTCAAAGAACCTGATGAAAAAATACGGAATCCCCACCGCGAAGTACGAGGTTTTCGACGACCCCGAAAAGGCTATCGATTATGTAAAAGCCGAGAACACCACTCCCGTAGTAGTCAAGGCTGACGGACTTGCGCTGGGCAAGGGCGTTATCATCGCCCAGACGATCGACGAGGCGGTAACAGCTATCAAGTCCATCATGGAGGACAAGCAGTTCGGCGATTCGGGCAACAACATCGTAATCGAGGAGTTCCTGACAGGCCCCGAGGTTTCGGTTCTTGCCTTCACCGACGGCAAGTGCGTAAAGCCGATGGTCAGCTCCAAGGACCACAAGCGCGCCTATGACAACGACGAGGGACTAAACACGGGCGGCATGGGCACAGTAAGCCCCAATCCGTACTACACCGACGAGCTTGCCGACGAGTGCATGAAAACTATCTTTGTCCCCACAATCGAGGCTATGGTCAAAGAGGGCAGACCCTTCAAGGGCTGTCTGTACTTCGGACTTATGATGACTCCGAATGGTCCCAAGGTCATCGAGTACAACGCGCGTTTCGGCGATCCCGAGGCTCAGGTTGTGCTCCCCAGACTTAAAACCGACCTGGTTGACATCTGCGAGGCCGTAATCGACGAGCGCCTTTCCGACCTCGACATCGAATGGTACGACGGCGCGGCGGCCTGCGTTGTAATGGCAAGCGGCGGCTATCCCGTAGCTTATAAAAAGGGTATCGAGATGTTCGGCCTTGACGAAAACGGTCAGGTCGACGGCGCGATAGTTTACCACGCGGGTACTAAGTATGAGGACGGCAAATTCTACACCAACGGCGGAAGAGTTCTGGGTGTTACCGCAAAGGCAGAAACCCTTGACGAGGCGCTTGAAAAGGCGTACACCGCTGTAAAGAAAATCTCATTCGAGGGCGCTCACTACCGCACCGACATCGGAAGGACAAAATAATTCTACATTAGAAAAAAGAGGATATCTATGAAAAAAGCAATAGCACTGTTACTCTCAATTATCTTTGCTTTTTCGCTGGCGTCATGTCAACTGTTCTCATCGGATGATAAAAAAGAATATTCAAGCAGTTATACAGCTTTAATCACGGAGAAGAACAGTTCAAACGGCAATAACCAACCTGACGAAAGCATGTTGAATACATATATTTCGATCCTTACCGGTGACTCTCTATGCGATGCTGTACGTAGTTATTTGGATGTAAAATATACCAAAAGCGAGATCAAGAATTCAATTCAGGCTAATATTATAGATAACTCAAAAATCATTCAGATAACAGCAACCGCCGAAACACCCGAAAATGCATATAAAATCGCAAAGGCACACACCAGCGTTGCTCCTCAGTATATAACAATGTATTCGGAAGGAGCTTCGATGAAGATAATAGATTATCCTAAATTGTCAAAATAAAAAACTGTGCATGGGAAAAACCTCATGCACAGTTCTTTTATAATACTCTTTTATGACGCGTTTTTAAGCTGCAATCTCAGTCTGTCCGAAATCATCGCAATAAACTCGCTGTTGGTGGGCTTGCCTCTGTCGTTGTGAATGGTGTAGCCGAAGTACGAGTTCAGCACGTCAATGTCGCCCCTGTCCCACGCAACCTCAATGGCGTGGCGGATAGCGCGTTCAACGCGGCTTGAGGTCGTTTCGTATTTTTTGGCGACAGACGGGTATAATTGCTTTGTAACAGCATTTATGATTTCGGGGTGCTCAACAGACATAATAATCGAATCGCGCAGATAGTGATAACCCTTGATGTGAGCGGGAACGCCGATTTCGTGCAGGATTTCCGTCACTTTAAGCTCAATTCCGAATGCGTCAACGCTTATGGGCATTTTAAGCAGACGGTCGCTTTTCTTCACCATAAGGCAGACATTCTCGCACAGCTGCTCAATGTCATAGGGCTTGAGAACAAAGTAGCTCGCGCCGCCGTTCATTATCTCGCGCTCAAGCACCGCGCTGTGAAACGCCGAGAAAACAATGAACATCGGCTGTTTGCAGTTTTGGCGCTGAATGCTGCGCATAACGCCAATAGCGTCAAGTCGCGTCATAAAAGATTCCATCAGCACAACGTCGGGCTGCTCCTGCAAAATCCGGCTGCAAAGCTCGTCACCGTCCTTTGAGCAGAAAGCGACGGAAATATTAAATTTTTGAAATATTTCAAGGGTTTGTCTGTCAAAATCGGCGGCGTTTTCGGTCATCATCATCTTAATATTATTGTCCATAATTAATCTCCCATCAATATTTTTTATTGTGAGTAGATTTTACCACAAAATGGCAAACTTGGCAATAGTTTCCAAATAATTTTTTCGGAAAATTTTAAATATTTTTTTCAAAAAAATTACAGCTGACAATAAACCGCAATATATTGTGTTAGTCGTGGTTATTCGACGCCATATTTTGAGCTGTTATCGCATATCCCTGATCGGTGTTGTTCAGAAAAACATGGGTCACCGCTCCCGCAAGCTTACCATCCTGAACAATGGGACTGCCGCTCATGCCCTGCACGATTCCGCCGCATTCGTCAAGCAGCTTCTCATCTGTAACTTTTATTACAAAGTTTTCATTTGAATCGGGATCGGTATTGCGTATTTGGGTTATTTCAATCTCGTAGCAGCCCACACCTTCGTCATTAATTGTAGTATAAAGCTGAGCCTTGCCCGGTTTTATTTCGCCGTTTTGAGCAAGCTCAAGCGTAACGCCATCGGGCTTTATGCCGCTGTCGATCGTTCCGAACACACCGCAGTCGGTATTCCTTGTCAGCCTGCCGAGCTTTGTATCGGTAAAATATCCGTTCAGGCTTCCGGCTTTGCCCGCCGAGCTTTTTGTCACCGAGCCGATATCCGCGCGCACGACCTCGGCGTTTCCGAGAGGCATTAAGCTGCCTGTATCTTTATCGCAGATACCGTGTCCCAGCGCCGCAAATATGCCCGTGCTTTTGTCGTAATAGGTCACTGTGCCGATTCCGGCGCAGCTGTCGCGCACCCACGCGCCCAAAAGGTAAACCCCTACGGTATTCTTTTTCGGAATAACCGTTTTGACAAGCTCCTTGCCGCCGCGCTCAACGTTGAATTTTATCGGATCGCCGCCGCAGCCGAACGTTGCCTGCTGCAGCTCCTCGTTATTTTTTACGGGCGAGCCGTTGACCTTTTTTATAATATCGCCTTCCTGAAGTCCGCCGACCTCAGCGGGGCATACATATTTGCCGTTGCTGTAAAAGGCTTCAAGCTCCGTTACAATAATTCCGTCGTTAAAAAACTTCACGCCGAACGACTGTCCGCCCAAGCTGACGGTTTTCGGAATGTTGTTTTCCGCCGCGGCAAAAAGCGGCGCGCCGTTAAGCAGTACCGCGGCACAAAGGGCAACTGCCGCGTTTTTTGTTATGCCTGCAACTTTGACGCCTCGATGCGGTTTTACAAATTTTTTCAAAAAATCACCTTCTTTCCGTTGCCAATTCTATTATTTCCGTTTATAATAGTAAAATAGGCATTTAAAATTTATTAATTTAAAAACTGGAAGCAAAGCTTTGTTTTTCTGTGTTTTTTAAAATTAATTCAATAATTTTTCAAAAAAATCATGATTTTCAATTGAGGTAATTATGGAAGAAAAAGAAAGAGAATTTCGCGGACTGACCTCTGATGAAGTTCTCGAAAGGATGGAAAGCGGCAAATCAAACGTTGCCACAACCGTAAAAACAAAATCTATAAAGCGGATTTTTTACGACAACATCTGTACGATGTTCAACTTGATTAACGTCATATTATTTGTGGCGCTGCTTCTTGTCGGTTCGTACAAGAACATGCTGTTTATCGGTGTTGTCGTATGTAACACGGTTATCGGAATCGTGCAGGAAATCCGCTCAAAAAAGAGCGTCGACACCCTGACTATTCTCACCGAAAGCAAGCTTGATGTCCTGCGCAACGGCAAAACCGTTCAGCTTTCAAAGGAAGAGCTGGTAATCGACGATATCATCATTCTTTCAAGAGGCAGCCAGGTGCCTGCCGACTGTATTCTTGTCAAGGGAGGCTGCAAGGCTAACGAAAGCCTGCTTACGGGCGAGTCCGACCTGATTGAAAAGCTCCCGGGCGACGAATTGCTGTCGGGCAGCTTTATTTCTGCCGGAACCTGCTACTGCCGCGTAAACCGCGTAGGCGCCGACAGCTATGCCGCCAAAATCAACAACGAGGCTAAGTACATAAAGAAAAACAACTCGCAGATTCTGCATTCCTTTAAGTTTATTATTAACCTTTGCACCGCTATTATCTTTCCGCTTGGCGCGATGCTGTTTGTCAGCAAGTATTTTATTCATCACGAATCAATTCAGGATACCGTGCTTTCAACGGTAAGCGCCCTTGTCGGCATGATTCCGGGCGGCATGATTCTGCTTACAAGTACCGTTCTGGCGGTGTCTGTTATCCGCCTTTCGCGCAAAAAGGTGCTTGTAAACGAGATGTACTGCATCGAAACCCTCGCGCGTGTTGACGTTATCTGCTTAGATAAAACCGGTACGCTGACAGCGGATTCAATGAACGTCCACAAAATTATTAACCTCAATACAAACGACGACAAAATTCAAAAGGCGCTGGCGTCAATCGTAGCCGCAAGCGATGAAATCAACGCCACGCTTCAGGCTGTAAGCGATTACACCCAAGGAGTCGAGCCCGTTAAGTGCAAAAAGTTTATTCCGTTTTCGTCCGAAACAAAGTGGTCGGGCGGCACCTTTGAGAACGGCAAGACATATATTATGGGCGCGGCTGAATTTGTTTTTTCTGATAAAGAAAAATATCCCGAGATTTACGATAACATAAACAAGATAAACGAAACCGTAAGAATCCTTGTTCTGGGCTCCTCCGATATGGATGTTGACGGCAGCACGCTTCCCGAGGATCTGCATCCGATGGCGCTTATTCTTATTAAGGATAAGCTTCGCGATAACGTCTGCGAAACCGTAAACTACTTTAAGGAGCAGGGCGTTACTTTGAAGGTCATTTCGGGCGACAGTGTAAAAACCGTTAAAAATATCGCGATGGATACGGGAATCGAAGGCGCCGGGAACGCGGTCGACATGACGACAGTCACCACCGACGAGCAGCTTGTTGAAGCGGCCGAAAGGTGCAACGTATTCGGGCGAGTCACTCCCGCTCAGAAGAAAAAGCTTGTGCTCGCGCTTAAAGCTCACGGTCATATGGTTGCCATGACGGGCGACGGCGTAAACGATGTTCTCGCCCTAAAGGAGGCTGACTGCTCGGTAGCTATGGCGTCGGGCAGCGAGGCGGCAAGAAACGTATCACAGCTTGTGCTTGTAAACAACGACTTTGCCTCAATGCCTCATGTTGTTGCCGAGGGCAGACGGACAATCAACAATATCGAGCGCAGCTCATCGCTTTATATTGTAAAAACGATTTACTCAATTCTGCTCTGCGTATTCTTCATGTTTTCAAGCCTTCCGTATCCGTTCCAGCCGATTCAGCTCTCGCTTGTCGGCTCGCTCACAATCGGCTTTCCGTCGTTTGTGCTCGCGCTTCAGCCGAACAAAAATATCGTCCGCGGAAACTTTACCTTCAATATTATCGCAAGGGCTTTGCCCGCGGCGATATGCGTCGTATTAAATGTAATAACCACGGCGGCGCTGTGCAGGGCGTTTGATTTCACGGACGGCGAGATTTCGACGATTTCGGTTTATGTAACCTCGCTTATCTGCCTTATGATTATCGTCAGGCTTTCAATTCCATTCAATCTTCTCAGAAGCGCTATGCTTATTGTAAGCGTGGCGGGTCTTATACTGTCGTTTGTGTTCTTCGGATGGTTCTTTATGTTTGTTCCGCTGAGCTTCAACGCAATAATAATGCTCTGCGTATCTTCGGCGGCAACAATAGTGCTGTTCAACGTGCTGTACAACATTGCCGACAAGCTGATTGAAAAGGATAAAAACAAACCTTATAAAGTGGGCAAAAAGAATTAGTATGAAAATCAACATTCCCCAAAACGCGAAAACCGTTATTAACGAACTGAATAACAGCGGCTTTGAGGCATATGTGGTCGGCGGCTGTGTGCGCAACGCTATGATGGGCGTTGAGCCTCACGACTGGGACATCTGCACAAGCGCTAAACCGTCTGAGATGGAGCGTGTGTTCAAGGTTTACGAAACGCATGATTTCGGCTTAAAGCACGGCACGCTGACCGTCATGTCGGGCGGCGAGGCGTTTGAGGTTACGACCTACCGAATTGACGGCGCTTATTCAGACAACCGCCACCCCGAGCAGGTGACCTTTACCGATGATTTGACGCTCGATTTATCCCGGCGCGACTTTACCTGCAACGCTATGGCGTATAATGATAAAGACGGCGTTATAGACCCCTTTGGCGGCGAAGATGATTTGCGCAATAATCTCTTGCGCTGTGTAGGCGACCCCGATAAACGCTTTAACGAGGACGCTCTCAGAATACTGCGCGGGCTCAGGTTCGCTTCCGTCTGCGGCTTTGATATCGAAAAAAGCACGGCACAGTCGATTTACAAAAACGCCGCTCTGCTGAATAATATCGCCAATGAGAGGATCCGCTCGGAGCTTTCTGGGCTGCTCAGGGGAGAGGCGGTCTGCAAGATTCTTACTGAGTTCAGGGATGTAATAGCGGTTTTTATCCCCGAGCTTGCGCAGACCTTCGATTTTCCTCAGCATACAAAGCACCATGTTTATGACGTCTGGCAGCACATTGTCCATTCAATTGCCGCAGTTGAACAAAACGATGTTTTGCGCATGACAATGCTGCTTCACGATTCAGGCAAGCCGCAAGCCTGTACAACGGACGAAAACGGCTGCAGCCACTTTAAGGGACACCAGCAGATAAGCGCGGAGCTTGCGGAGGGTATTTTAAAGCGGCTGAGGTTTCCGAACGATTTTTCCGAAACCTGCATGAAGCTTATCCTGTGGCACGACGTGCGCTACAGCGGCTCAAAAAAGCAGATAAAGCGGCTGCTGCAAAAGCTTGGTGAGGAAAACACGCGCTTTCTGTTTAAGGTTCAGCGTGCCGACACCGCAGCTCAGTCGGAGTATCTGAGAACGGAAAAGTTCGCGTCAATTGGCTTAGCCGAGCGGCAGGCGGAGGAAATTCTGGCAGAGAATCAGTGCTTCGATTTAAAAAGCCTTAAAGTAAACGGTTCCGATATAAAAGCCCTTGGAGTTAAAGAGGGCAGAGCAATAGGCGAGCTGCTCAACAAACTGCTCGACGATGTAATTGAAGAGAGAGTTGAAAACAATAAACCTGAATTATTAAAGAGAGCAAAAGAATATATTTCTTTATAAGAAAAAGCGGAGCCGATTATTTCAGCTCCGTTTTTGATATATTTTCTGTTTATTATCAGATTCTCGCTACGCCTGATTCAATAGCAGCCTTTTTAACAGCCTCGGCTACAGCCTTGCCTACTCTGGGGTCAAAGGCGTGGGGGAGGATGTAGTCGGCGTTAAGCTCGCTGTCGTCAATTATTGAAGCGAGAGCATATGAGGCGGCGATTTTCATTTCCTCGTTGATGTCGCTCGCGCGGCAGTCAAGAGCGCCGCGGAAGATTCCGGGGAATGCCAGAACGTTGTTTATCTGGTTGGGGAAGTCGCTTCTGCCCGTTCCCACAACAGCCGCGCCCGCCTTTTTGGCGAGGTTGGGCATGATTTCGGGAGTGGGGTTAGCCATGGCAAAAATTATAGCGTCCTTGTTCATGGACTTAACCATTTCCTCGCTGACGCAGCCGGCAGCCGAGATTCCGAGAAATACGTCGGCGCCCTTCATAGCGTCGGCAAGTTTTCCTGTTTTGTGCTCAAGGTTGGTTATTTCAGCCATCTCGCGCTTAACGGCGTTGAGCCTTTCGTCGCCCTTGCAGATAATTCCCTTGCTGTCGCACATGGTGATGTACTTGACGCCCATGTTCATAAGGTGCTTGGCAATAGCGATGCCGGCGGCTCCCGCGCCGTTCATAACGACCTTGATTTCGTCGATCTTTTTGCCAGTGATTTTAAGCGCGTTAAGCAGTCCTGCCGCAACGATAATCGCGGTGCCGTGCTGGTCGTCGTGGAAAATCGGAATATCGCATTTTTCTTTAAGTTTTCTTTCGATTTCAAAGCAGCGGGGCGCTGAAATGTCCTCGAGGTTAATGCCGCCGAAGCTGCCGCTTATCAGGTAAACGGTGTTTACAATTTCGTCTACGTCCTTGCTCTTAACGCAGAGCGGAAAAGCATCAACGTCGCCGAACGCCTTAAACAGCGCGCATTTTCCCTCCATAACGGGCATGCCTGCCTCGGGGCCAATATCGCCCAAACCGAGAACGGCGGTGCCGTCGGTGATTACCGCGACAAGATTGTTTCTTCTTGTAAGCTCATAGCTTTTGTTGATGTCCTTCTGAACCTCAAGGCAGGGCTCCGCGACGCCGGGGGTGTAGGCGAGCGCAAGGTCCTCCGAGGAATTGATGGGAACGCGCGAGATAACCTCGATCTTACCGTTCCAGTCGTAATGCAGTTTTAATGATTCTTCTCTGATGTCCATAAAATTACTCCTTTCTTAACCATGTAACATTATAAATCAAATTGTCGGTTATATCAAGAACTATTTGACTTTTTTAGGTTTTTGTTTTAAAATAATCATGCGAGTGCGCCGAACAGCCGCGAGCAGCGCCCGAAAGGGTCTGTGCGAGGAAAGTCCGGGCTTCACAGAGCGATAATAACGGCTAACGGCCGCCGGGGGCGACCCCAGGGATAGTGCAACAGAAAATAACTTCCTGACTGCGCAAGCTGTCGGGTAAAGGTGGAAAGGTGAGGTAAGAGCTCACCGGAGGGCAGGAGACTGCTCTGCCGTGTAAACCCTATTTGAAGCAACACCGTGGAAGGACATTACGCGCTTGCTCGGCGCGTCCTGTGGAGGTGGCATTGAGCGGCTCGGGCAACCGACCGCCAAGATAGATGGCTGTTCAAGACAGAACCCGGCTTACAGACGCAGTCGCAACACAAAAGCTACGCATTACGCGTAGCTTTTTATGCTTTATTTAAAGTGTCAACAGGCGCCGATTATCTTTTCGGCGCATTTAATTCCGTCTACCGCCGCCGAAATTATTCCGCCGGCGTAGCCCGCGCCCTCGCCGCAGGGATAAAGCCCCTGTACCGCTGCTGACTGAAGCGTTTCGGCGTTCCTGAGTATGCGGATAGGGGACGAGGAGCGTGTTTCGGCTCCCGTAAGAATAGCGTCGCCGTCGTCAAAGCCCCTGAGCTTTTTGCCCATTGAGGTTATCGCCTGCTTCATACTGTCGGTTATATATGACGGAAGAAGCTTGTGCAGGTCGCTCATAGTATAATCGGGACCGATTGAGGGCGTTACCTCGCCCGGGCGTGTACTCTTTTTGCTTTGCAGAAAATCCTCAACACGCTGAACGGGCGCTGAATAATTTTCTCCGCCAAGGATAAAGGCTTTTTTCTCAATATCGCGCTGAAAGTACATTCCCGCCAGAGGACTGTCGCTGCCGTAGTCGTCGGGTGTTACGCTCACAAGCAGAGCGGCGTTTGAGTTTGCTTCATCACGAGAAAATTCGCTCATGCCGTTTGTGCACAGCCTGCCGCTTTCGCTTGAAGCGTTGACTACCTTGCCGCCGGGGCACATGCAGAATGTATAGGCGCCCCTGCCGTTTGAGGTCTGAACATTCATTTTATAGTAAGCTGCCCCGAGGTTTTTGTGCCCTGCGAACTTGCCGAACTGCGCGCGGTCGATTTTATCTCTAAGGTGCTCAATTCTGGCGCCTACCGAAAACGGCTTTGCTTCAATCGGCAGCTTTTTTCCATTGAGCATTTCAAAGGTGTCGCGCGCGCTGTGACCGATTGCCAGAATAATGCTGTCGGTTTCGATTTTATCCGTTTTGCCTTGGCTCTCAATAACAGCCGAGGTTATTTTATTATCGCTTGTTTCAAAGCCCGTCAGCTTTGTTTCAAACATTACCGTGCTGCCCAGCGAGATAATCTCCTCGCGGATATTTTTGACGGTTGTTTTAAGCTTGTCGGTGCCGATATGCGGCTTTGCGTTATAAAGAATTTCATCAGGCGCTCCGTGCTTTACAAATTCCTCAAGCACCTTGCGCTGGCGGCTGTCCTTAGTGCCCGTGGTAAGCTTGCCGTCAGAAAAGGTCCCCGCGCCGCCCTCGCCGAACTGAACGTTTGATTCGGTTTTGAGCTTTCCGCTTGTCCAGAAGTGTGTAACGTCGGCTGTGCGGCTGTCAACGTCCTTTCCGCGCTCGATTACAATCGGCTTTGCGCCGCTTTGAGCAAGCACAAGCGCGGCAAACATTCCCGCGGGGCCGAAGCCGACCACAACGGGAGACGCGCCGCCGCGCCACTGAGGAACATCGTATTGATATGGGACGGCTTTAACGGCGTTTTTCGCTTTTTTTAACACGCTGTTTTCGTTAATATTGAGCTCCGCGTCAAGCGTGCATATAAAACGCAATTGGTCTTTTTTGCGCGCGTCGATCGAGCTGCGGAACAGACTTGCTTTTTCGATTGCCTTTACATCAACCCGCAGCTCTTTAGCCGCCGCTTTTTTCAGGGTGTTGTCGTCATAATCGAGTGGGATTCTGACGTTGCTGATTCTTATCATAAATTCTCTCCCGCAATTATTCCGCAGGCAAAGGCAAAGTGCAGGTTATAGCCGCCGCATTCGCCGCATACATCAATTGCCTCGCCGCAGATATATAAGTTTTTTGTAACGTTGCTTTGCATTGTTTCGGGATTGATTTCTTCTCCCGCAACGCCGCCTTTGCATGCCTGGGCTCTGTCAAAACCCGCGTTTTCGGTGACGGCAAAAATCATTTGTTTTGCTTTATCCGCAGCCTTTTTAAGCTCACTGTCGCTAAGCGCTGAGCATGGGCGTGAAAAGTCCTTTACATAAGCTGATTTCAGCACAGCCTGAGCCAATCGCTTTTGCAAAATTCCCGTAAAAATATTATCGGCTGTCTGCTTGGAAAAACGCTCTTTATTCGATAATAGAATATTATATAATTCTGTATTAGAAATATCAGGTAATAAATCGACGGCAATAAAGCAGTCGTGAGAGGTGAAAAGCGAGAGGTTAAACACGCAGATTCCCGAAAGATTATCCTCGTTGAATTGAATATCGCCCGCTTCGGTTCTGACTGCTTTGTTGTTGCGCAGAAGTGTAACCGTGCCGTTCGCGCGCAGTCCTTTGAGCGATTTAAGCACATCGGAGCGCGTCTTAACGGGGCATAGCGCGGGTGAAAACGGTGTAAAGCGGTGACCGAAATTTTTCAGAATATCGGCAGCGCTGCCGTTGCCGCCAAGCTTTGGAGCAGCCTTTGAGCCTGCGGCTATTACCAGCTTGTCCGCCTCAAACTCATTTTGTTCGGTTTTGATTAAATAGCTTTTTTGTTTTCTGACGCTTTTAATCGTTTCGCCGCAGAAGATATTAACACCCTTTTCCTCGCAGTTAAAGCGGAGCACGTCGAGCACCGTTGAAGCCTGGCGCGACAGGGGATAGTAACGTCCCTTGCTGTCCTTTGAGGTCTGCAGGCCGAGGCTCTTAAAATACTCGACCAGCATTTCGGTATTGTATTTCTTCAAAACTGCCGAAAGAAGCTTGTCGGCGCTCCCGACATATCGGTTCACGCTGACGTTCTCGTTTGTCAGGTTGCACCTGCCGTTTCCCGTTGAAAGCAGCTTTTTACCGACGCGGTCATTCTTTTCGATTATAGCAATTTTAAGGGATGGATTTTTCCGTTTGGCGGCAATAGCGCACATAAGTCCCGAGGCTCCCGCGCCTATTATTACCGCGTCAAATCTGTATTTCATAATAACTCCTAAACATACAAAACAAGGCAGCGTGACGCTGCACCCAAGCCCGCCTTTTTAAGAATTGGCTGTTTTCAAAACATCATCAACGGCGGGGGAAAAGGTCTGATTATATACAAAACAAGGCAGCGTGACGCTGCCTTATAGCTTTTATTAAGAATTTGCCATAAGCGAGAAGATACCGCCGGCGCCCATTTTAACCATATATGTGCCGAAGCCCATGATAATACCCGCAATCAGCACGCCGCAGATTACGGCAATTACGCTTCTTTTGAAGCCCATGTTCAGAAAGCTTGCCGCAAGCGTTCCTGTCCACGCGCCTGTGCCGGGAAGAGGTATTCCTACAAACAGCATAAGGGCAATAAACAGACCTTTTCCGCCCTTCTTTTGCAGCTTTTCGCCGCCTTTTTCACCCTTTTTAATACACCATGTAAAAAATTTGCCGATAAACTTTTTGTCCTGACCCCAAATAAGCACCTTTCTCGCGAAGAAGTAAATCAGGGGTACGGGCAGCATATTTCCGATGATACAAATCGGGAACAAAACGAAGGGGTTCAAATCGTTTGCGATACCAAAGGGAACCGCGCCCCTAAGCTCTATAATCGGTACCATGGAAATCAAAAAGCAAACCAAATACAGCAAAATACAAACTCTCCTTTTAATACTTATCTTGTTTACAAATCTATGTCAGTATAGCAGAAATAGTAATAGTTTTCAATACATAAAAACAATGTTTCCGTAAAAATCCAACATATCGCTCAAAAAAGAGTTTATTTTCATTGACTTTGCCTATATTTGATGTAAAATAGATAAAGTATGGGGTGAGTAAATGAAAGATAAACGCGCTTCAAAGCGATTTTCTGTGATAATTTTTGTGCTGACCGCGTGCATGGTTTTGTTCGCGTGGGTGCATTCCTGCTTTCCCGCGGATTTATCCGGGCGTGAAAGCAAGGGCGTATTCGAATTGATTTATAACTTTTTCGGAATGTTCGGTCTGGGGAAGCACCTGACCGAGCACCTTATACGCAAGCTGGCTCATTTTTCCGAGTTTACGGCAATAGGCGCGCTTATGCTCAGCTGCGCTTACTGCCGCGACCGATTCCGCCCTCAACGCTTTATCGCTTATGTGTTGGGCGCGGGGCTTATGACCACTGTTATTGACGAAACAATCCAGCTTTTTGTCGAGGGCAGAGCGGGCATGATTGTCGATGTATGGATCGACTTTGGCGGAGTTGTTTTCGGCACGCTTATAATGCTGGGCATTTACGCGATTGTTAGACGAAAAAAGAAAAAAAAGGGGGATAAAGATGGAGAAAAAAGCGCAGCAGCTGAATAAAATGGGCACCATGCCCATGACAAGGCTTATTGTAACGATGTCGCTTCCCGCCATCTTCTCGATGACTATTCTGGCGATGTACAATGTGGTTGACAGTATTTTTATCAGCCAGTATGACATGGACGGCTTCACCGCGGTTTCGGTCGCTTATCCGCTGCAAATGCTTCTTATTGCGGCGTCTGTAGGTACGGCGGTCGGCGTTAACTCGCTTGTAGCGCGAAAGCTTGGCGAGCAAAACTATAAGCAGGCAAATTCCGCCGCTACCCACGGCTTCGTGCTGTGCGGTTTTACCTACGCGTTTTTCCTGCTTTTCGGGCTGTTCGGCGTACGCCCGTTTATGACCGCGTTCAGCGGCGGCAACCAGCGCGTTGTTGAGGCAGGCGTTCAGTACTTTACCTGCGTATTGTGCCTGTCGCTGTTCTCAATTATTCAGGTTATGATTGAAAAGACATTGCAGGCTACGGGCAACATGATCTACCCGATGCTGTTTCAGCTTGTGGGCGCGGTTGTGAATATTATTTTCGACCCGCTGCTGATTTTCGGAGTAGGCTTTTTCCCTGAGATGGGTACTCTGGGCGCGGCTGTCGCGACTGTTTTCGGTCAGTTCTGCGGAATGGTGTTCGCCCTGATTGTTATGTTTAAAAAGGACCATAAGGTTAAAATTGAGCTGAAGGGCTTCCGCTTTGAAAAGATGACCGTAAAAAATATATATGCGGTAGGTTTCCCGTCTATTATTATGCAGAGCATAAGCGCGGTTATGATGCTTTGCCTCAACGGTATCTTTCAGGCGTATAACTCGATTGTTTCTATCGACGTTTTCGGAATATACTTTAAGCTTCAGAGCTTTGTATTTATGCCGTGCTTCGGGCTTAACCAGGGTATTATGCCGATTGTCGGATACAACTACGGAGCGCGCAATAAACAGAGAATGTACGCCGCGATAAAGCGCGGAGTCATTATAGCGGGCGGAATTATGCTTATCGGCACCGTGCTAATGTGGACGATTCCCGACGTGCTGATTTCGCTGTTCGGAAGCGAGTCCAGCTTTACAGATGTAGACCCCAAAACGCTTACCGAAACGGGCGAGTACGCTTTCCGTATAATCAGCCTTTGCTTTGTTCCCGCGTCTGTCGCGATTATTCTCATCACTGTTTTTCAGGCGGCCGGCAAGGGCTTCCGCAGCATGATGATGTCGTTTTTCCGCCAGATAATTCTTCTGGTTCCCGCGGCATTTCTGATCTCGCTGACTATTGACGTAAAGTATGTATGGTTTGCTTTTCCGATTGCCGAATACGGCGCGCTGATTATCGCGCTGCTGTTCTTCATTAACCTTGTCAGAAACGATTTCAGCAAAATGAAATAATTAATTCGCCTCGGTGCATATATTGCACTGAGGTGATTTTTTTGAACGAGGAATTTAATTCAATTACATATGATGAAAACTGGCAGAATGTATGTGAGCCCGAGACGCCTGTGCTCACCGCTGTCGACGATGAGCCTGACGATGAAGGAATCGTACTTGAAAAGCGCCCTAAATCCGCTCCAAAGCATCTTCTGCTGACTGTTCAGCTTGTGTGCTGTGTGCTTTTGGCGGTGGCGGCGTTCGCGCTCAAGGGCATCGGCGGCGAGGTGTATGAGGCGGTAAGATACTGGTATTACACTCAGCTAAACGATACCGCGATTTTTGACAGCGACAGGGAAATCGTGCCGCAGCTGATTGATAACTCTGCCACAGCGGATGAAGTTTAAACTTGCAGGCACCCGGTTTGAGGTGTCATATACACTGCTTTGCCTTGGAGCTATTTGTGTGATTCTGGGCATTTTTGAGAGCTTTTTGTGGTGCGCAGCCGCTATTGCCGTCCATGAGCTCGGACACCTGTCTGTAATGATATGTTACGGATATTTCCCTGAAAGAATTAAAATAGCGCTGTTCTCAATTGACATAATTGACAGCGAAAGACAGCGCAGAAGGGTAAGGGAAAACCTGTTAATAATTTTTTTCGGGCCTTTTGCGAATTTTATTTGTTTTCTTCCGAGTTATCTGTTATACTTAAAAGGTATTGATTGTGTTTTGCCGTTCGCGGCGGCAAACGCTTCGGTGGGGCTGTTTAATCTTTTGCCCGTTATGTCGCTTGACGGCGGTCAGCTTGCGTATTTGCTGATGTCGGGGCGGCTTGGGCAGGACAGAGCTGAAAAAGCGGTGGACGCGCTGACTTTCGCGTTTATTTTTCCGCTTGCCGCGCTTGGGTTTTGGCTGATGCTGAAATCAAAAAATGTTTCTCTGCTTTTTGTCAGCGTTTATTTGGCTTTTTCTTTGATTTTTAAGGGGAACAGGTACTATTAAGGCACCCTTGGAGGTATTTATGGTTAGCAAGGAAGTTGAAAGGCTGCTGCTCAAGGTGCAGAAGCCGGGACGTTATGTGGGCGGTGAGCTCAACGAGGTTATAAAAGACAAGCGTGATGTTGAGGTTCGCTTCGCGTTTTGTTTTCCCGACACATATGAGGTGGGAATGTCGCACCTCGGCATGAAGATTCTTTACAGTCAGTTTAACAGCGTGCCGTACATCTGGTGCGAGCGGGTGTTCGCGCCGTGGATCGATATGGAGGAGGAAATGATAAAGCACAACATTCCCCTCTACGCTCTCGAAAGCGGCGACCCGCTGTCTGATTTTGATTTCATCGGCTTTACATTGCAGTATGAGCTAAGCTTTTCAAATATGCTTAATATGCTAAAGCTCGGCAAAGTTCCGATTACAACAGCCGAACGCGGCGACGAGCTGAAAAATATAGTTGTTGCGGGCGGCCCGTGCGCCTGCAACCCCGAGCCTATAGCCGAGTTTGTCGATTTGTTCTTTATCGGCGAGGGCGAGGAGGTTGACCTTGAGGTTATGGAGCTGTTCCATCAGTGCCGTGCCGAGGGCTGCAAAAAGGGCGAGTTTTTGCGCCGCTGCGCCCGGATTGAGGGCGTTTATGTGCCCTCGCTCTATGACGTTGAGTACAACTCGGACGGTACAATAAAAAGCTTTACTCCTAAGGACGGAGCGCCCGAGGTGATTCACAAGCGCGTTATGCTCGATATGGATAAGTCGTATTATCCCGATAACTTTGTAGTGCCGCTTGTTGAGATTGTGCACGACCGCGCTGTTCAGGAGATTTTCCGAGGTTGTATACGCGGCTGCCGCTTCTGCCAGGCAGGCTTTATTTACCGTCCGGTGCGCGAAAAATCGCCCGAGACAATCAACGCCCAGTGTCGCGCGCTTTGCGACAATACGGGCTACGACGAGGTTTCGCTGTCGTCGCTGAGTTCAAGCGACTACAGCCGGATTGTCCCGCTGCTTGAAAAGCTTACCGAGTGGACGGGTGATGAAAAAGTAAGTATTTCGCTGCCCTCGCTGCGCGTTGACGGCTTTACCGACAAAATAATGAACAAGATAAAAACCGTGCGCAAAAGCGGTCTTACCTTCGCTCCCGAGGCAGGCAGCCAGCGAATGCGCGACGTAATCAATAAAAACGTGCGTCAGGACGAGCTAATGCAGACCTGTGCCACCGCTTTCGCGGGCGGCTGGACTACCGTCAAGCTGTATTTTATGATAGGTTTGCCGACCGAAACAATGGACGACGTCGCTGACATCGCTCACCTCGGACAGGCTGTTGTCGATACCTACTACAACACCGAGAACCGCGCAAAAGGCAAGAGCGTGCGCGTAACCGTTTCCGCTTCATCGTTTGTTCCCAAGCCCTTTACGCCGTTTCAGTGGGAACCTCAGGACACTATTCCCGTGCTGCACAAAAAGCAGCAGCACATCAAAGACAGCGTTACCTCTAAGAAAATCACCTTTAATTATCACGACGCGGACACAAGCTTCCTTGAGGCGGTATTCGCGCGCGGTGACAGAAAGCTCTGTAAAATTATGGCTCTCGCGTGTGAGCGGGGGTTCCACTTTGACGGCTGGAACGACTGCTTCAGCCTGGATAAATGGCTTGAGCTGTTTGAGGAGTGCGGGATTGACCCCGCGTTTTACGCCAACCGCAGAAGAAGCTTTGATGAAATTCTTCCGTGGGACCACATTGACTACGGTGTTACAAAAAGCTTTTTGATTAAGGAATGCAAAAAGGCTTACGAAAACGAAACAACGCCGCATTGCCGCCTTAAATGCTCGGGCTGCGGCGCGGCTAAATACGGAAAGGGTGTGTGCTTTGAAAAACGTCAGGATTTGGTTTAAAAAGGATTTTGAGTGCCGCTATATCTCGCACCTCGACCTAAACCGCACAATGCTGCGCGCGCTCCACAAAAGCAAAATACCCATCTGGCACACCGAGGGGTTTAATCCGCACCCGTTCGCCACATTTCCGCTTCCGCTGTCGCTTGGCTTCAGAGGCGTGAACGAGTGCATGGATGTTAAACTTGAGGAAGATGATTATTCTTTTAAAGAAATAATAGATAAACTCAACGCGTGTCTGCCCCGAGGAATCCGCGTGTTTGACGTTACCGAGGCTGTTATGAAGGCGGGCAAAATCGCCTTCGCTTCCTTTACGATTAATCTGTCAGTCTGCGGAAAACCGTCGCGGCTTGTATGCGAGCAGCTCAACGCTCTGTTTGCGCGCGAAACTATTGAAATAGAGAAAAAGAGCAAAAAGGGCTTTAAGACTGTTGATATTAAGCCCGCTGTAAAGCAGTATTCCGTTACCGAGAAATTCGATTTCGCAAGTCTTGAGATAATTCTCGCGGCGGGCAGCAGCGACAACGTCAACCCGAATCTTCTTGTTTCCGCGCTTGAGCGGATGACAGGCGAGGAATATGAGGCAGATATCACCAGAAACGATTTGTTTAATTCTGAATTAGAAAAATTCAGATAAGCGCGCGGCATACGCTTTCATAAACATGGAAATGGAACTATTAGGAATAAATTTTTGGATTGATAAGATACTGCATAAAGGTTTTCAAAAAGCTTTTTCACAAGCTTCACAGAGCTTTGCGGTAATCTTCAAGCGGTTTTCACACATGGGCTTTATTATATAGGCACAGTAAAGATTGCTTACTCCATTTGTTTTTTCATATATGTTCCTTTTCAGATAGAGGCCGACCGCGCAGGTTGGTCTTTATTATTTTTGGGGAAAATTTATATTAAAATGTATTATTATTCTTTAAACGAATATTTACTAAAGACCTTCGGCGAAAAGGTTTATAAAATCTCACTTGACGGCGGGATGACCTGCCCAAACCGTGACGGCACACTTGGAAACCGAGGCTGTGTTTTTTGCAGCAGAGGCGGCTCGGGTGAGTTTGCGGCGCAAAGGTCTCTCCCGGTGAGCGAGCAGATTGAGCAGGCTAAGCGGCGCATATCAAAAAAGAGCGACTGCAAAAAATTTATCGCGTATTTTCAGCCGTTTACAAATACATACGCGCCCATTGATTATCTGCGCAAGATTTTTGAGGAGGCAATTGCTCCCGAAGAAATAGCAGCGCTTTCGATTGCTACACGCCCCGACTGCCTGGGCGACAAGGTTCTCAAGCTGCTCGATGAGCTTAACATGAGAAAGCCCGTATGGGTAGAGCTCGGCTTGCAGACGATCCACGAAAAAAGCGCTGATTACATTCGACGCGGCTATGATTTACAAGTGTATGATGAGTCTGTAAAAAAGCTTCACGAAATCGGAATAAACGTTATTACCCATATTATTCTCGGATTGCCTAACGAATCGAGGAGTGAAATTCTTGAAAGTGTGCGGTACGCGGGGGAGAGAAGCGACGGAATAAAGCTGCAGCTCCTTCATGTATTAAAGGGAACCGACCTGCTCGGGGGTTACGAAAAAGGATCATTTCAAACCCTTTCGTTGGAAGAGTATGTCGACTTGCTTTGTGAATGTATCGAGGCTTTGCCGTCAAATGTTGTCATTCACAGGCTTACGGGCGACGGCGACAAAAAGCTGCTTGTTGCGCCGCTGTGGAGCGCCGACAAAAAGCGGGTTCTCAACACAATACAAAAAGCCCTGCATGACCGAAATGTCACACAGGGCAGAAATTATTAATCGTCTTTTCTTTTTTGGGCTTTGCGGATAACATGTATTCGGAAAACAATAAATCCGATAAAGGTCACGCAAATAACAGCAGACGCGCATAGTACAATAATGGGAGTTGCCTTGTCAAAATCGCGCTGAATGACGCTGTCGAAGGTGCCCGAATCTTTTGATTCGGATTCGGAGCGCGTCGTTTTGCCGGCGTCTGACGATGAGCTTGTTTTTGCCGATTTTGAAGTTTTTGAAGACTTTGAGTAGTTTTTGGTGCTTTTGGAGGGCTTTGCGGACGATGAGCCCGACTTATCCTCGGTTCCGATATTGTCAGGTGCTTTGGAAGTTACCGTGACCTTTCCCGAGGTGCAATTGCCTATTGTCATCTGCCCGATGTCAGAGTCTGCGCAGTCAAAAACGGAATAAGTAATATCTGAAAAACCCTCGCTGATTGTTTTGAATTTAAGCGTAAAAACCGCAGCCTTTGAAGAAATATCGGCGCCGTCTTTGCACAGATAGGAAAGCTTAACCGAGTTGCTTTTTTCGTTATACTCAACCAAGGTTCCCTTTGGCTTGCCGACGCCCCTGAATTCGAGGATCGTTTTATCAAAACCGAATTCAAAAGTGGCGGCGCTTAGCTTTTTATCACACTTAGCATATAGATTTACTTCAATAAGGCGGTTGTTTTTGCATTCGATATTGTCGGCTGAAAATGAAACCGTGTCGGCGGCTGATACATGAACTATCGGCAGCAACAACATCATTAAAATAATTAACAGCAATTTTTTCATAACACACCGCCCAAACATTTCTACAGTTTATATTATCATATTATCTTGCTTATTTCAAGTGGGATAAAATGATTGTAATAAGGTATGTTAAGTTTTTATGTAACATGCCGGCACATAACATCGGTGTATCAAAAGCGCAGTAGTTGTAAAACCACTGCGCTTTTAAAGTTGAGTCCTGCTTTTTGGTGTTACGTCTATATCATTTTCTCTCAACGGGAAAGCGGTCAATCATTTCCGCAAGGAAACGCTGAATTTCCGTCGCGTCATCAATATTAGTAATCCCGTCGCCGTTAACGTCGCCCGCAAGCAAGCCTTCATAGTCGGGCTCGCCAAGCTCAGCTGCATATTGCTGTATTGCCGTGACGTCGTTTATGTTTACCGAGCCGTCATTATCAACGTCGCCCCAAAACCTTTGGGAAAGAAAGCTAAGCGGCTGAGGAATAGAGCTGTCGAAGGTGCCGCCGTTGCCTAAGCTGCCGCTGCCGTTGTTATCCCAAATCAGCATAGTCCCGTTTTCGTCAATTGCCGCGCAGTGGTTAAAGCCAGTGCGCACCAAATCCGCTCCGTTCATTATTTCGGTTGGCTCTGTTTGCCCGATGGTGCTTCCGCAGCCAAGCTGACCGTAGGTGTTTCTTCCGAAGGTGTACAGCGTTTTGCCGGTTGTTATGTAGGCGCTGTAGTACTGACCTGCGGCTGCCTGAGCAACTTCACCCGAAAGCAGCTTGGGGCTAAGGACATCGCCGTTTGGCGGAAAGCCAAGCTGACCGCTGCTGTTTTTGCCGCATACATACAGCTCGTTGTTATTTGTGACGATAAGGGTGTGGTACCAGCCTAAGCTGACCTGTCTTACATTGTAAAATACAGGATGAGGGGTAAAGCTTGCGTCAGTGTTGCCGCTGCCAAGCTGGCCGTATTCATTGGCTCCGAAGGTGTACAGCGTTCCGTCGCTGCCTACTGCTGCCGAGCTTGCGCATGAGGTCGCGCATACATGCTCGATGCCGCTCATTATCTTTTTTGGAAGGTTGCGCTGAAACGTGGTGCCGTCGCCGAGCTGACCGCTATCGTTGCAGCCCCAGCAATAAAGCGCGCCGTCAGCGGTAACGGCAGCCGTAAAGTAGTGTCCGCAGGAAACCTCCTTAACGTTATCCATCACTTTTTTCGGAGTTAATGACGCCGAGGTAGTACCGTCGCCGAGCTGACCTTGAGTATTGTCGCCCCAGGTGTAAAGGGAGCCGTCCTTTGCTACGGCGGCAACATGATCGTAGCCCGCGGAAACGGTTTTGATATTATCGAGCAGCTTGTGGGGGATAAGCGCGTTTTGCGTATCTCCGTTGCCTTGCTGTCCCTTGCTGCCGTCTCCCCAGCAATAAAGCTCGCCCGTGTCCGTAACCGCGGCGCTTACAAGGTACCCCATGCTGTATTCGGAAAAGCGGTAAGGCCTGAAGCCTGCAGCCTGAGCCTTGCCCGAAAAGGCAAGCAGCGAAAGAATCAGGCTGAGAACCATAATGGTTGAAACCGATTTTTTCATAAATATCACTCCCGGTTGATTATGCTTTTTATTTTATCATAAAAATACTCATTTAGCAACAAGAAAATGTCAATTTAACCAAAATAAAACGATTGTATATGTATAATATGTAGGATTGACCTAAACTGATAAAATGTAGTATACTTATAATGAGTAAAAATATTTTTCGCTTTATAAAGGAGGAATGTTTAATGAGAAAAGTAAAAAAGTGCTTTAAGGCGCTGCGGCTTCCAGGCTCACTGCTGGCGCTTGTTTTGGCGTCAAGTATGTTGTTCAACGTGTTTGCCGTAACCGTACAGCAGCCCTTAAACGCCAATTCCGCGGAGCAAACGGAAGTCAAGGCTTCAAGTGACGAAGCTGCGCAGAAAAACAATGTGGCAATTGACTCGAACTCCGAAAAGGAAGACCTTGAGCCTGTGGGCGCCGAAGCGGGAACGCGATATAAGGTGACTTTCACCGCGGGCTATGACACCACCGCGCAGGATGCCGAGTACGCCCAGAGCATCACATTCAGCGGCGTTACTTACGACAGCGAAACAAGCGACACGCCTGTTACCGACTACACCGCGCAGGTTCCGCTTGAGGGCGCTAACATCATCCGCTGGGTCGATAAGTCGGAGCCTGTGCACAGCTATAATCTGAAGAGCAACAGCAAAGTAAAGGTTACCGACTTCAATGCGTATGTATACAGCGGTACCAGCAAGTCCGGCCGCCTTGACAGCAAATACATTACAGATTACAGCTCAAGTTATTTCGGCAACCTTTCCCATACTCCGGCGACTAATATTCCGTTCTCAACGACGCGAATCTGAGCAGCAATGTGCAGGTGCTGCAGTTTGCCAACGACGCAAAAAAGGATATTACCTTTGAAGTTAACTTTGTTCGCGCCTACAAGGAAATAACGCTGGGCTTTAATATGCTCAACACCTGTTCGGAAACAGGCAGAGTTCATTATCCGAAAATCGCAACAGCAAACGGTTCCTTTATTTATAACGGCGGAGGCAGAACAGCCAGCGACTATTTTTACAACGACAGAACCGTCGCACTCAGAAAAGAGCTGGACAGCTTTACCGCCACCTTCAACAGCGGCTGGGATTTTGACCTTGATACCCTCAAGCTGCTTGACAGCAGCGGCGCTGAGGTAAGCGGCGTGGAGTTTTCAGCCGCCACGCGCACCGCGGCAAACCAGAACCGTGTGCTGACCGTTACCGGGCTTCCCGACAGCACCGAAAAATACACGCTGACGGGCGACTTTGCGCATATTCATTCAAATATTCGCCTTGTAGCCATGAACGCGCACCCTGGAACCGTGACCGTTAAGGGCACCGGCGCGTTTGATTATCCTAAAAGCGCGACTCTCGGAAACGGTTCTGCAGTCTCCAACCTCTCTGCAATAAGGGGAAGCAACCTTACCGCGACCTATGCCGACGCCACTTACGGCACTACGCTCACTTCCGCAAAGTTTATTTATGTTGACACGGAAGGCAACACTCACACAGAGGATCTGACTGTTGCCGACAATTCGTTCAGCTTTACGGTGCCGATGATTTACGACGCCAACAATGCAAAAGATGATAACAGTATTTTCCCCAACCGCATCGAGCTTACCTTTGACCAGCCATTTACAGCAGCTCCGGTCAAATTTGAAGCGCAGTACAAGGGCAGAATAAAGCTGACGGATACCGTGAACACCACCTCCTCGAAAGGAACCATAGCAGAGGTAACTCCTTCGGACGGAGGAGTTTGGGTATCAACAACCAACACCAGAACCTTCAGCGAAACCAATAATAAGATTCAGCTTAAGCCGGGCGTTACCTATAAGCTTGAGAACCTTTACGACGCCTACAACCCGTATACTCGCCTTGAGTTCCTGGAATTTGAGGTGCTGGACGAGAACAATCAGCAGGTTACAGGTGATGAGAACGCCGGGAATAAAACCTTCACCTTTGTTATGCCTGACGGGCCTGTAACTATTCGCCCACGGTACAAGGACCACATGCGCACCGTTAATGTAGTTGTAAACGACTCCACCAGAGGCAGCGCAACACTTGCGGGCGCGGATGAAGCCAAGCTGTTTTATCAAGACTAGAAGATCTGTAGGAAAGACATATAGCGCCAGAACAAAATTATCATCCAAGTTGATTTGTGAGGATTGCGGCGGATTTTTTGGGGTTAAGATATGGCACGCTACTGACAAGTATCGCAGTATTGTTTATCGCTGCAACAACAAATATGAAAAGAAAAAATACTGTAAGACCGGTCACTTTACTGAGACGGAAATACAGTATAAATTCTTATTGGCTTATAACGAATACATTGGTGATCGCAAGTGCGTTATTCGCGGCGCTGAAAAAATGTGCCGTGTTCTGTCGGATACTACCGCCCTGACACAGAGGCTCAAACAGAAAACGGCAGTACGGGATGAAAAAGCCGAGTTGTATCAGATTTGGATATCTCGGGGAAAAGAAGAATCCCCGGAAGTATTCCGGCAACGTGAAAAGAAGTTGTACGATGATTATGCAGTTGCGGAAAGGGAGGTTGGAGCGATCGCCAAAAAAATCTCGAAAATCAACAATAGGCGCATCAAACTTATGAGCTATATAAATGACCTTCGGGAAAAGACGCTGATTCTGGAGCAATGGGATACATCGCTTTGGATCACCATGATTAAACATTGCGTTGTTCACCGCGACGATTCTATAACATTTGTATTTCGTGACGGTGAAGAGATAACAGTATGAAACTCTATCTGTTTATTTTATCACTAATATCCTTGTCAAAGTATTGCATGACTGTTTGTTGCTTTTCGGCTATAATACGATTGCGTCTCGTTTCAGGCATTGTGGATTTGAAGTAACATTCACTTTTGCATACAAGCAGATTAGCAACAGAGAAAATTGTACTTGCTATTTTCTGAATATCATGTATAATATATTATGAATTGCGGCGGACGTCTTCGGACCACGCTTAGAGGAGTCGGATGCGTCCGGCTTCTTTTCCTTTTCCGGAGGGACAACAATACCGTTTGTCGAGTGGAGGTTTTTTCGGACAATTATTTCTGTTCCAACCGACTCTTGCTGTCGTCGATTGGAGACATAACTAACTGTATTTACAGTTACTGCTTGACTTTTTGAAACACTTCGGCTATAATACGATTGTATCTTATTTTAGACGGTGATGATATGAAATACATTAAGCGAACGCTTGAAAAGAAAATAATTGAAATCAGCAAAGAGTATAGCTGTCTGCTGTTGATCGGTCCGCGTCAGGTTGGTAAATCGACTATGCTGGAGCATTTGATGGAAGGAACAAACCGTTCAAAGGTCAGCCTTGATGATATGCAGGAGCGCAAGCTTGCGCAGTCTGATCCGGCGCTGTTTTTGGAGCTGCATCCCGCGCCTGTGTTGATCGACGAGGTACAATATGCGCCCGAGCTGTTTTCATATATCAAAATCAAGGTTGACAGCGGTGCGGCGCCCGGTTCCTACTGGTTGACCGGCTCGCAATCCTTTCGTTTGATGGACTTGGCGCAGGAATCGTTGGCTGGCAGAACCGCAATCCTTCATTTGTCCGCATTATCGCAGAGTGAGCTTTACGGCAGCGGTGAGACTACTCCTTTTGCTGTTGACCTCCAATCGCTGAACAACAGAAAAAGGGGGCTTGCGAAGGCGTCGGCAACCGAAATGTATGAGCGGATCTGGCACGGCGCTATGCCCGGTCACCGTAGCGGCAGATATACCGATCGGGATGTTTTCTACAGCTCCTATGTCCAGAGCTACATCGATCGCGATGTTTCGGATATGATCCCCGGAATAGACAAACTGCTTTACGCGGATTTTATTCGTGCGGCGGCGTGCAGAGCCGGACAAATGCTGAATGTTCATGACATCGCTATGGATGTCGGCGTCAGCGACGATACAGCAAAGCGCTGGCTGATGGTACTTGAGAAGTCAGAGGTTATCTTCTATCTGCGTCCGTATTCTAACAATCTGCTGAGTAGGACGATCAAAACGCCTAAGATGTATTTCTTTGATACGGGGTTGGTCGCCTATCTGACAAAGTACAGCAGTCCCGAGATATTGATGAACGGCGCTATCAACGGCGCGATCCTCGAAAACTATACCGTTGCGGAAATTCGCAAGACTTACTATAACTGTGCGAAGGATTTCATAATGCACTACTACCGCGACAAAGATTCCAACGAGATCGATATGGTGATAGAGAGCGACGGCGAGCTGCACCCGCTCGAAATAAAAAAGAGCACTTCTCCGAGCGAGAAGCTGATCTCGGCATTCAAGGTGCTTGACAAAGCCTCCACGCCGCGCGGCACCGGAGCGATCCTCTGCCTGCGAGACGAACTTTCGGCCATCAACAGGCAATGCTTTATGATACCCATATGGATGATTTGATCTTCACCCATATTATAATCGACTTCGGGTCTTTGTAAAGGAATTTTTACCGGACAGTTTTCGCTTTTTCCTATATCGCCTCACTGTCGCGATACGTTGCGCCACGGCGCGTTTTCATAGTTGAATCGAGAATTTATCCGAGAAAGAATATAACGCGACACAGGGCAAACGTGGCGGCGTTTTGAAAAGAAAAAAGGCAAGACTGCAAATCTATTTGTTTTCAGATTATATTGAATAACCATGAAGAATGATGTATAATATAGACATATCTATTTTGGGAGATCGCTGATCGCTATGGCAAATAACGAGTCGAAATAACCGCTTTGTGCTAAAAACATTAAGTATTTGCGTAAGAAAAGCGGTCTCACACAAGTTCAACTTGGTATTAAACTTAATATTGCCAATAATACGATAGGTCAATATGAGAAAGGTCGTAGAAGGACAGTTAGTGTTAAGCCAGTCGTTTGTATCGTAAATGTTAAGGCCGCTATTTCTGAAAATAAAAATTTAAAACTTGCTATACGAGATATAAATAAACGTTTTGATAAAATGCGGCTCTATGAAATACATAAGCAGTTTCTACAATATTCAAAACAATTGGATCAAGACTGGGGTTATGTTCCTTTTGTAAATGTACACTTAAAATCAGCATTTCTTGCGCAAAATATTGAAGACCAAGTAACAGCGGAATCTCTGTATAATTTAAGTCGAATGGAAAATCTAAAAAAACGAATTGTTGATTTGGTTCGGAATAAGGGAGAGTTTTACAGAGTAAAAACATTTATTGATATAGTTTTATGGGAATCACTTCAAAAGATCAAGAAGAAACCTGTGTGTTCGCATGTATTATGAAAGCATATTCTGATGCAACTAATCAAGGTGCGTAG
>OMYD01000067.1 GCA_900315195.1 uncultured Eubacteriales bacterium
ACCGGGCAGACGCTTTGTGAGCTCGTCAACATCCCAAGCGCAGTTGAGCAGGAATGAACCGCCCTCTTTGAGGTCCTGAACGATGTCATACTTGTCAACATATGAGGGGTTGTGACAGGCTACGAAGTCAGCCTTTGAGATGTAGTATGTAGATTTGATCGGGGTCTTACCGAAACGCAGGTGGGAAACTGTCAGACCGCCTGACTTCTTTGAGTCGTAAGCGAAGTAGCCCTGAGCGTACATGTCGGTGTGGTCGCCGATGATTTTGATGGAGTTCTTGTTAGCGCCAACGGTGCCGTCCGCGCCGAGACCCCAGAACTTACAGCTGTGAGTTCCGGCAGGTGTTGTGTCGGGATCCTCAACAACGGGAAGTGAAAGGTTTGTAACGTCGTCAACAATGCCGATGGTGAACTTTCTCTTGGGAGCGTCAGCCTCAGCGTTTCTGTAAACAGCGATGATGTCGCCGGGTGTGGTGTCCTTGGAGCCGAGACCGTATCTGCCCGCGTAAACCTTTACGCCTGCAAACTTGGAATCATTGATAGCGGCAAGAACATCAAGGTAGAGGGGCTCGCCGATTGAGCCGGGCTCTTTTGTTCTGTCAAGAACAGACAGTGACTTAACGGTGTCGGGAAGCTCGTTTACCATAAGCTCGCCAACGAAGGGACGGTAAAGTCTTACTTTAAGCAGACCAACCTTTTCGCCCGCGGCGTTCAGGTAATCAACAACCTCTTCCGCGCAGTCGCAAACCGAACCCATAGCAACGATTACATGCTCTGCGTCGGCAGCGCCGTAGTAGTTGAAGGGCTTGTAGTTTGTGCCGACCTTCTCGTTAACCTTGTTCATGTACTCGATAACAACATCGGGAACAGCGTCATAGTAGGGGTTGCAGGCCTCTCTTGCCTGGAAGAAGATATCGTCGTTCTGAGCGGTACCTCTTGTTACGGGGTGCTCAGGGTTGAGCGAACGGCGGCGGAACTCCTCAACTGCGTCCCAGTCGAGCATGTCGCCGAGATCCTCGTAATCCCAAGCCTCGATCTTCTGAATCTCGTGAGAGGTGCGGAAACCGTCGAAGAAGTGCAGGAAAGGAACTCTGCCCTTGATAGCTGTCAGATGAGCAACAGCCGCAAGGTCCATACATTCCTGAGGATTGTTGGAGCAAAGCATTGCGTAACCGGTCTGACGGCAAGCGTATACGTCAGAGTGGTCGCCGAAGATAGAAAGCGCGTGGCTTGTGAGCGCACGAGCGGATACGTGAATAACGCTCGGAAGCAGCTCGCCTGCCATTTTGTACATGTTGGGGATCATCAGCAGCAAACCCTGTGACGCGGTGTAGGTTGTGGTCAGTGCGCCGGCAGCCAGTGAGCCGTGAACAGCACCTGAAGCGCCGCCCTCGGACTGCATTTCAGTTACCTGAACTTCTCTTCCGAAAAGGTTCTTCTGACCCTGAGCCGAAAACTGGTCGGTAAGGTCAGCCATAACGGAAGAAGGTGTGATGGGGTAGATAGCAGCAACGTCTGTAAATGCGTAGGAAACGTGAGCAACCGCGCTGTTACCATCCATGGTTTTCATTTTTCTTGCCATTGGAAATCGTCCTCCTTTTAATAAAACGGCAATCGACAAAACAAATGCCGTCTGTGTAATCTGATACACAATATATCACATTAGATTGTACCACTTTAAGGGTGTTTTGTAAAGTGCTTTTGTGTATTTTATCACAAAACAGCAGGATTTTTGTGATAACATATGCCTCGGCAAAAAACCTCGGAGGCACTTTACAGAGATTATATATAAAGATAAACAGCTTAAATGGTTGTCTGTTTTCTTTTCGCCGCGCAAGCCGATTGACACCCTCATTTGCCTGTTGTACAATAGCTTCAGTGATTACAAAAAATAATTGAAAAATTTTTTGATTTTTTTAAACCTTTTCGGAGTTTCCCTCGTCTGTATGGTAAACAGGACAGAAAGCGAGGGAAAACCATATGAGTCTTAAACCCGACGCCCCGTACGATGAAACCGCTCTTGCTAGGGACGCCGAAAACGACATCGCCCTTCCCGAGGAATACGACAGGCGCGCGGACCTTAACGAGCGACTGCAAAAAATAATTCTCGGGCTGAGCAAAAACCAAAGACAGACAATAACGCTCTATTATTTCAGCAAGCTGAACATCCCGGATATCACCGAGATAATGGACTGCCCGGAAAGCGCTGTAATGACACGGCTGGCTCTTTCGCGCGGCTCCATAATGGCGGAAATCAGCGAGCTTGAGCGAAAATCCGGCGAAAGCTTTAATAAATCCGCAATGCTTGAGCTGAAAACAATCTTTAACAGACAGCTAAAAAAACAAATTCCGGGCAAACAACGCGCCGCCCAAATTTACAAAACTATCCGAAAACAAACAACCGACATCACAGATAAGGAGAACCACCATGGCAATGACAGAACAGCAAACTAAGCTCGCCGCCAAAGCAATAAAGGGCGATGAAAAGAGTTTTTCGGAATTATATCAGCTTTATTATCAAAAAATATACGCTCTGGCGTTTCATACACTAAAAAACACAGCGGACGCCGAGGATGTTCTTCAAGTCACATTTATTAAGGCGTGGCGGAACATTTCAGGTCTTTCAAACCCCGCGGCGTTCAACACCTGGATACAGAAGATAACGATTAACGAGTGCGCAACTCTGCTGAGAAAGCGCAAGCCTGATTATTCAATCGACAGCGGCGACGACAGCGCGCCCGCGTTTGAGCTTGAATCCGACCTCATGCTTCCCGAGGTTTACGCCGAGCAGGAGGATTTAAGCGCCCGTCTGCGCAGAATTATTTTTACGCTTAGCGAAGTACAGCGTCAGACTATTTTATTTTTTTACTATGATAATCTGAAAATACCGGAAATCGCGGAAATCATGGACTGCAGCGAAAACACGGTTAAATCGCGGCTGTTCCTCGCGCGCAAGGCTATCAAGACCGATATTGAGGAGCAGGAGCGCAAGTCCGGCGCAAAATTCTACGGAGTTCCGCTGCTTCCCTTCGGAGCGATTTTCTCGCGGCAGATATCAAAATCCGCGATTGCGCCCGCCAGAGCGGCTCAGCTTTACGCAGGCGTTCACACCGCAGTTTCCTCGGCTGCGGCCTCTGCGGGCTCTGCGGTCTCAACCGCGTCGGCAACGGGGATGGCTGCCGGAACAAAGGTGCTTATCTGCGTGTTGGCGGGTATAGCAGCTGTCAGCTTGGCAGCCGTCGGTATTACCATGGCAAAAATCATCGGAAAGCCGCATGGCGGTGATCAGTCCTCTGCTTCCGCTGTTGTTGAAACAACCGATCTTGCCGATACAACCGCTGCGGCTCAGACCACAATCGCAGCTCAAACCACCGAAGCAGCTCAGCCGGAAACCGAATCTTCCGCCGAGCCAGATTATTCAAAAGCATACGCTTCATATCTGGAACACCTGCAGTCATCAAAAGATAAAATCAAAGCGTTCAACTGGGACGGCATAAAACTGCACGAAAACAACTCTATCGCTTTTGTTGACATTATGGGCGACGAAACACCCGAAATGGTATTCCTTTACGCGCAGAAATATAAAAAGAATCCCGTCAGCAACAGCAACCAGGGACGCGCGCAGCTTAAAGTTGTGACTTACGCCGACGGCGGAGCGAAAACCGCCTTTGAAACAACCGATGAGATGGGGCTATACCAAAACGAGGCGGGCGGTCAAATGTCCTACGCTATTTTCACCAAAAAGGGTGAAAAGGCGCTTTATTACTGCGTCAAAGGCGCAAACGAGGCAGGCACCCGCACTATAGTAAGAGTCGTTTTTGACAAAAACCTGGGTCCTGTAACCGAAACGCTCTCCACGGTTGACAACACTACCTCTGCCACTTCAGCCGAAAACAATATCGTCAGCAAAATCGACATGGTTCTCGCGCGTACTATGTCCTTTGACGCGTTTGATAACTTACCGCAGAGCAAGGGCATGACATATGAGGAAGCCGTGGCGTATTTGCAGGGCTTCACAAAAGAAACCGAAAGCGAAACAGCAACCGAAGCTCAGAGAGATGTTTTAAGTGAGATGTCGGGCAGAAGATATGTCGCCAAGGGCGGCGGCTACAGCGCGGCAAGCTTTCAGATAAACGCCGACGGAAGCTTTACATATTTTCACAACAGCGGCAACAGACCGCCGGAGTCGGAGACGGGCAGCTTTTCTTCTCCCGAAAAGGTGAGCGACATTTGTTATAAAAACGTCATAACAAGCGAAAACGAGAGCATCAACGGAAAAATCGCTTACATTTACACCCCCGAGGCTTCTCTGGATACTCTGCCCGAAGACGCCGCAGACGCTCTGATCGCAAATATATTTGTCGGGTTCGGCGACAGAAGCAAAGCGGAACAAGTGCTTGACGACCCGATAGGTAAATATTTCATTGCCGTTGAGAACAGCGGAATAGCTTATATCGACAACGGAACCTTTTAAAAGTCCTTGTTAAAATCGGCGCGATATGCTATAATCTTTTTATCGAAACACGAACAGGAGGATGAAAATGCCTTTTCCTCAGGATAAAATAAGAAATTTCAGCATTATCGCGCATATCGACCACGGTAAAAGCACGCTTGCCGACCGAATTCTGGAGCAGACAAACTCCGTTTCGGCGCGCGACATGGAGGCTCAGCTTCTCGACGATATGGAGCTTGAGCGCGAGCGCGGCATTACAATCAAGGCCCGCGCGGTAAGCGTTGTCTACAACGCCGACGACGGCGAGCAGTATCTTTTTAATTTAATCGACACTCCCGGTCATGTCGACTTCAACTACGAGGTTTCGCGTTCTCTCGCGGCGTGCGAGGGCGCTATTCTGGTCGTTGACGCTTCGCAGGGAATTGAAGCTCAGACGCTTGCCAACACATATTTAGCGGTTGACAGCGGGCTTGAAATCGTTCCCGTCGTCAACAAAATCGACCTGCCCAGCGCCGACCCCGACAGGGTTATAAACGAAATTGAGGACGTTATCGGAATTCCGGCTGAGGACGCCCCGAAAATCTCAGCAAAGGCGGGCATTAACATTCACGCGGTTCTGGAAAAAATCGTCAGCGATATCCCCGCTCCCGACGGCGATGTAAACGCTCCGCTTCGCGCGCTTATCTTCGACAGCTACTACGACAGCTACAAGGGCGTTATCATCTATGTGCGCCTTAAAGAAGGTCAGATTCACCCGGGCGATGAGTTTAAGCTGATGGCTACCGGCAGTGTGTTCAATGTCGTTGAATGCGGCCTTATGCACGCTACTCAAATGGAAAAGACCGACGGCCTTTACGCAGGCGAGGTAGGCTATATAGCCGGCTCAATCAAGACGCTTGCCGACGCCAAGGTGGGCGACACCGTAACGCTCGCAAACAATCCCGCCGCCGAACCGCTTCCCGGTTACCGCGAGGCTCAGCCTATGGTATTCTGCGGTATTTACCCGCTTGACGGCGCTAAGTACGGCGACCTCAAGGACGCGCTTGAAAAGCTTCAGCTCAACGACGCCGCGCTCTCCTTTGAGCCGGAGACCTCTGTCGCTCTGGGCTTCGGCTTCCGCTGCGGCTTCCTCGGTCTGCTTCATATGGAGATCATTCAGGAGCGCCTTGAGCGCGAGTATATGCTCGACCTGATAACCACCGCGCCCAGCGTTATCTACAAAATCCACCGCACCGACGGCACAACAGAAAACATCGACAACCCCACAAATTATCCCGATCCGTCGCTTATTCAGTCCGCTGAAGAGCCCGTTACCGACGCGCACATCTACACCCCTAAGGAGTACGTCGGCAACATTATGGAGCTTTGTCAGGACAGGCGCGGAACGTTTGTGGATATGCAGTACATCGACGCCGACAGAGTCGATCTGCACTATATCCTTCCGCTTGCCGAGATCATCTACGACTTTTTCGACACGCTCAAAAGCCGCACAAGGGGCTACGCGTCCTTTGACTACGAGCTCAAGGGCTATGTGCCCAGCGAGCTTGTAAAGCTTGACATCATGCTAAACGGCGACGTCGTCGACGCGCTGAGCTTTATCATCCACAAGGACAAGGCTTATCCGCGCGCGCGAAAAATGGCTGAAAAGCTCAAGGATAAAATCCCGCGCCAGCTCTTTGAAGTACCGATTCAGGCGTGCATAGGCGGTAAAATCATCGCGCGCGAAACCGTAAAGGCAATGCGCAAGGACGTTCTCGCAAAGTGCTACGGCGGCGACATCACCAGAAAGAAAAAGCTGCTTGAAAAGCAAAAGGAAGGCAAAAAGCGCATGCGCCAGCTCGGCACCGTTGAGGTCCCGCAGGAGGCTTTCATGGCGGTTTTGAAGCTGGACACAGACTAGCCGGGAACGTGACGTTCCATCTATCGCGCCTTTGGATAAATCGGATTTTAGGAAAAATCGGTATAACGGCGCAACAAATGAATTCGGAATGCGAAATTTCGGTCGGGCAGAAAGGTGTATTGTAAAATACGTCCTGTGCCCGACCATATTGTTTAGTCGGATTTGGACGGGATGAAATTTTTGATGAACGCCGTGTGCTTTTTTCTGCCTTTTAAGTAAAAGTACCCCGCGGTGTTGAAAACCGCCGCACCGGCAAAGTTCACCGCCAAATCCTTCATTGTATCGTAAAGCCCTATGTCAAGATAGCCGTTTACACCGAGGCTCTGACCGTTTACGGCGGTGTCGCGGATATCGCTTATCGTAACAACGCTGCCGCCGCCCGACAAAAGGTGGGTGCTTATCGAGCTTACAAGAGTGTCCTTCTGCATATCCTTGCCGAAAAGCGCGTCCATGCCGAACTCAAAAAGCTCCCATACCGTGCCTGCAGTCATTGAAAAGCAGAACGAAAACAGCACCACAAACAGCGGCGAGAGCCGTACTCTGTGGGTTTGATTCAAAATATTGATAAGCCCAAAGCCAACTCCCGCGCATATAAAGCCGTTTATCGCGTGGAGCGCTGTGTCGAGCTGAGGTATCTTCTCGTAAAACGCGGAGATCTCGCCCATTATATTAGCCGCGAAAACAAAGCAGATCATCATCACCTCCATAACGCCCGGCAGGGTTATCTGCATTTTGCGCTCTAAAAATGACGGTATCATCAGCAGCCCTAAAGTGAGGGCGCAGGTGACGGCGTTCTCCCACTGACCGCGCGCAAGGCTGTAAATCAATACCGCCACGGTGATAATGCGGACAATAATATAAGCCGCTGCGGTAACGCGGCGGCTTTTTGTATAACCGGTTTGTTTCAAAAAAATCCCCCTTTACAAGTATATGCCTGTAAAGAGGGAATTTTTCATGGCAGAGCTAATTGTTAATAAATTTTGAGTATCCGCAGGCTTCGCAGAATTTGGCGTTTATGTCATTATCCCTTCCGCAGCGAACGCACCGCTTCTTTGTTTTTAACGAGTTGTTGGGTTCTTCTTCAATGTACGAAAAACCTTGACTAACCGTTTGCGGTTTTTCTGTGTTGCCGTAATTAAGCTTTTGCCCGCTTACGAACACAGGTTCTCCGTCGTATTGAAAGTTATTTGAAAACGCACTTTCGTAGGCTGTAGCTACAGTTTGAAATTTAAATATCTTAGGCACTACTATAAAAGAGAGAATCACAACAGCTATAAACATATAGTCAGACAAATCAAAACGCCAAATTTCCTCTGCTATAAATTTCAAAATTATACTTAGAACACTGAACACTAACAATATTACAGAAAATATGACCAACAAAAAATCTTTATCTATTCTTTTGGCTTTGATAATAACCGCACCAAGCACAAGTTCGGTAATACTAATTGCGCCTAATACCATGTTTATTATTACACATATTATCTCAACGAGCGATAATAGTTCGTGTCTATCCCATTCCTCCCATACACCGTAACTATTAAACATTTGATCAATAGTGTGATAATAGTATCTGCTAATTATAGTTAATGTAATACATACCGTCGAAACAATGCCTATGGCTAAAACCAATCCTCCTATCGAAGCAGCCTCTTTTTTGGGCGTTTTCATCTAATCACCTCGCAGAAAAAGATTTCATTTACCGGACCGCCCTTTACCCAAATATCCTCGCCTTTTACCGAGAACTTAAACGCTTCGCCAAAGCCGTCGATA
>OMYD01000018.1:0-32555 GCA_900315195.1 uncultured Eubacteriales bacterium
TTGGGCGTTTGTCGCGGATTGTGAGCGACAGACCTGATATCATTACACCCCCTGCTGTGAAAACAACAGGGGGTGCAGTCAATCCCTCAAATAATCCTTTAACAAGGTTCTGCCTTTGCTCAGGCGGCTTTTGACAGTGCCTTCGGGAATTTTTATGATTGACTTTATTTCCTTAACAGAAAAATCTTCTATGTAATACAGCACTACGACCTGCCTGATTTTCACAGGCAGGCTCTCGATCGCTATGCGGATCTCGGTTGAAACCTCCGCGTTGCCGCTCGACAGATCAGTGTCGTTCAGTTCGGTGGTTTTTGAGGCTGATTTGAGCTGCTTGTTGCAGACGTTTATTAAAATCCGCATCAGCCACGTTTTGAAATATTCCTCGTGCTTCAGCGTGCCAAGCTTTTCGTAGGCTGTGAGGATCGCCGTTTGCACGGCGTCCTCGCAGTCTTTTTCATTGCGGAGCATGGACATGGCTACGCGGTAAAGCGTCGGCTCGCTGTCAAGAACAAGATCGGTGAAGGTTTCTCTTGTCATGCCGCACCTCATTTCTTGATTTTCACGCAGTCGCTATGATCGCTGATGGTGATGGTCTCGGCGTTGTCATCAATGACATCTTCGCCCCTCGAGTAGAAACTCAGATAAGCGTTATCGAGGATATTGTCATCCGCTACGATCCCGTATGTCAGAGTTCGGGTTTCACCCTTGCTGAGATGTAGCATATTGACTTCATCGCCCGGAGTTGATAAAACGGTATCAACATTGCCATAAAGGACGCTTTGTGTAATGCCGTGCTGATCCTCCGTGCCGTTGTAATGATAAACGCCGTTTTCGTCCTTTACCAAAACAACGGGTGAGAAATCTCCGAAAACATCAAACTCCTTGTCCGAGTTCTGCGTGATCTCGACCGTAACAACATAGAAATGACGGTCAACCTCGGTATCCCATTCATTGCGCTGTGTATTCACACCGTCGCCGTCTTTGATATCATGCCGCGTATACGGTGTGATCAGCTTTCCGTTTTCATCAAAGAAATCGGAATGGATCAGTGAGTAGTCGGTTATCCAGCTCCAATACTCCTCAGGAATGTTGCTTGTGTCGGACTGCTCCTTGATGGATGTTACCTTAACGGTGAAGGCGTCTGAGGCGGATTCACGATCCCAATTGAAGGCTTCGCCGAGCTTGTGCATCTTGTGCATCTTGACCTCCGAGTTGATTATACGGTCATACTCACTGCGCTTTTTGTCCAAATCACTCATAACCATATCGGCTGAGGTCGTCTTGGGAACGAAGTTTGTATTCTCTACCAAGCTGAGGCTTTTCATGATTTTGAGCAATTCCTCCTTGTCCGCTCCGCCGTAAGCGCCGCCACCGACAACATAGCCCCAATCCTCAAAATACATCGTTGCGCCGTAGTCAAGCTCACCGCTTTCCGTCATTTGTCGTGTGGTAAGGATCAGCTTGTGCCCGTTGACGGTCGTTTCTTCGCTGTCAATAATGTAGGTCTCCGTGAAGTCATAGTCTTTTGCAGGCACAACTGAAAATGAAAAGCTCTCACCGTTTTGATTTTGGAATTTTTTTACATCCTCCTCCATGTGCGGAAGCTCCGAGAAGTTCTTCGTCATGTAGCCGAATACCATCTTCACGTGTTTCAGCGGCGAGGTCGTTTCCTCGGTAACTCCGACGTGCAAACCAAATTTACCTACAGGCTCACTGAACAAGCCGAAGAAACCTGTCGCGGAGGCGACCGCCGTAAAGCTGCCCAAGGCGATAACGACCGCGCACACGACAGCAAATCTGACGGTGCGCCTATTTCTGTAACGCACAGGCGACTTGTTGTCGAGTTTATAGAGCGAGGAAAGCACCGCGTTGTGAAACTCCTCGGGCGGATTTGGATATGCGTTTTTGAATTCTTCTGTTTTCATGTGGATTCTCCTCTATTAGAGCGATTAGGAGGAGAAAAGGTTCATTTTTATTTTACATGAAAAAAGTGTAATTGCAAGCAAAGAAAATATAGAGGTAGGAACTGCCATGTTTAAGTGTATTTCTCCCTGTAGCGATTTGTTGGGAAAATGTGAGAAAGTACACGATAAAACTGTTCACGCGACGCTGGATGTTTGTCGCGATTTTCGAGCGATAGAGCACGGTGAACAGTTGGAAAGCAACTTTATTCTCCTGCCTGATAAGATATCCGCCTTTTACTATACTCTTGGTAAAAGAGTATAGTAAAACCACCCGATGGAGAGCCGTTCAAAATTTGTGACGCATAAACAAAGAAAAGGGATTTTTTCAAAACTGAAAATCTGCTTTAGATTTTATGATGAAATAACTGTCGGAAAAACTCAATTGAATTAACATATAATAAGAGAACTTTGTACTTAACGGGAATGGTTGAGTACAGCATTTATCATTTATGGCGGTATCGCTTATCATTGCTTTCAGGCTGATTTAGAATTATTACGGGAGCGGTTATAATTTATTTTCGCAGTGATTATCAATTAAGCAGAACAAGTGTAAACGACAAAAGAGAGAAACTCAAAAAAAGTATCAGTCACCCTTTTCTCTGCTGTTGAAAAAGCGCTAATCTATTGATGCTGTTCTGTGATTTTTTGCAAGTTTCTACCTCGATTTTGCATAATTGACTTTAACGCCTTGCAAAAACGAAAACGCGAAAAAAGGCTTGAAGCAGACGTTCCAAGCCTTGAAAATTCATTATTTATGCGGATAATCATTGCGGTGTTCACGTTTGGAGACCGCTGCTCTACCAACTGAGCTATACCCCTAAATGTTTAGTTGCTGCGTGGTGAGCCTCGCTCACTTGCAGGAAATATGATACCACAGACACGTGATTTTGTCAAGCGTTTTTCAACACAAAAACGCCGATATGAGTAAGAACTTGTATTACCGCGTGTGATACGCACGTCATGCGCATTTCATTCTAATCCAAATCGCGTGTGACTAACCCGATTTTCACACGTCATTGTCGTGGATTTTGACCGCTGCCCGACCACATTTTCGGCTATGAAAACCACACGTCATTTTTCGGCGGCTGCGATGCGGCTGGGTAATACGAACAGAAGAAAAAGAATTGAAGAAGTATATCTATTCGACAAAAAGCGTCTGAAAATACTCTTGACACGATTTTTCAGACGCGGCATAATATATTTGACAGAGAAATAAATAAATCAATCATCCCTATAGCTTGAAAAATGCAAAGTTACCCGACCAATTTGTTTGCGCGGCGTCGGCGGTTTTGGGACGAATCTCTTTTTTTGCGACGCTATAACAAAGAATACGCAAAAAAGTCTGGACTTTTTCTGCGGTATCCTGTTGTGCGTGAAGGAGGTTCACACATGGATACGATTAGAGAATTATTCTACGGAAATAATCATCCGTATACTTGACATTGTTACTGTGATGTGATACAATTCTTTTTAAAATTGAGATGGAGAAAGTATTGTCTCGTGAACTATACAGAGAGACACTGCCACCGGCTGAAAGCGGTGTTTAGTGATAAGACAAGAAGACCCCTCCGGAGTTGCAGCATCAGAAAGTAAATGCTGCCGTGTTCGCACGTTACAGCGAAGAATGAGCGGTGCACAAGCTGTTTTTTATAGTATTGGGTGCACAAACAAGGTGGAACCGTGGAGCTTTTAACCCCACCCTTGATTTTTATGTCAGGGGCGGGGTATGTTTTTTTCGTCTCTGAAAATTTTTATTTTGGAGGAATGAATGAATGTCAGAAAAAGATTTTTCTTTCGAGAATGAGGCTTACCGAAAGACTTATTGGCACACTTGCTCTCACATTATGGCACAGGCAATCAAAAGACTGTACCCGGAGGTCAAGCTTGCCATAGGGCCGGCTATAGACAACGGGTTTTACTATGACGTATTAGCTCCGTTTGGTTTTAATCCGGAAATCATGGAAAAAATCGAGGCGGAGATGCGTAAAATCTGCAAGGAAAAGCTCAAGCTGGAGCGGTTTGAGCTTCCGCGTGAAGACGCCTTGAAGCTAATGAAGGATGAGCCTTTCAAGGTGGAGCTTATCAATGATTTACCCGAAGATGCTGTTATTTCCTTTTATAAGCAGGGAGAGTTTATCGACTTATGTGCCGGTCCGCATCTCGATTCTACAGGCCGTGTAAAGGGAAATGCCATAAAGCTGCTCTCCTGCGCATCGGCATATTGGCGCGGAGATTCTAATCGTGAGTCGCTGCAGCGCATCTATGGAATTGCTTATCCTAAGAAAGAACAGCTGGATGAGTATATTGCCCGTATGGAAGAAGCAAAAAAGAGAGATCATCGTAAGTTAGGCAAGGATTTGGGATTATTTCTCTTGATGGAAGAGGGTCCCGGTTTCCCGTTCTTCTTACCTAAAGGTATGGTGCTGAAAAATACACTGATCGAATATTGGAGAGAAGTACACAAGAGATACGGTTATGTTGAGATCTCGACTCCGATGATGCTGAATCGTACCTTGTGGGAGCGTTCGGGTCATTGGCAGCACTATAAAGACAATATGTATACAACCGTTATCGATGAGACAGATTTCGCAATTAAACCCATGAACTGTCCCGGCGGAATGTTGGTATATCGTTCCGAACCGCACTCGTACAAGGAGCTTCCTTTGCGTGTCGGTGAGTTGGGTTTGGTTCACCGCCACGAACTCTCGGGAACGCTTCACGGTTTGTTTCGGGTAAGGTGTTTCACACAGGATGACGCCCACATTTTTATGACATGGGAGCAGATGCGCGATGAGATCAAGAAGGTCATCGAGCTTTTTGATGAGGTCTATTCTGTGTTTGGCTTGGGTTATGAGATCGAAGTTTCTACTATGCCCGAAGATCATATGGGTGAAGTTGAAGTGTGGGATTTTGCTACCGACACCTTAAAAGCTGCATGTGAGGATATGGGCAAAAAGTATACCGTCAACGAGGGAGACGGAGCCTTCTACGGGCCCAAGTTAGACTTTCATCTTTCGGATTCTTTAGGACGCACCTGGCAATGCGGAACGATTCAGCTTGATATGCAGCTGCCGGAGAGATTTGAATTGGAATATACCGGTTCCGACGGAGAAAAACATCGTCCTGCTATGATCCACCGAGTTGTGTTTGGCTCTATAGAGAGATTCATCGGAGTGATCACCGAGCATTTTGCGGGCGCGTTTCCGCTTTGGATCGCACCGCAGCAGGTTATTGTGCTTCCAATAACAGACAGAGCCGGTGATTATGCAGATATAATCGCGAATAAATTGAACGATTCGGGATTTAGGGTCGAAGTTGATCATCGTTCTGAAAAACTGGGTTATAAAATCAGAGAAGCTCAGGGAATGAAAATTCCTTATATGGTTATTGTCGGCGATAGAGACATTGAGAATAATACGGTTTCTATTCGTCATCGTTCCGGTGCTGACCTCGGTGCGATGCCTTATGAAGATTTTGAAGCTCTGTTAATTGAAGAGCAAAACACAAAGTTGATTAAGTAAGAAAGATAATATAACCGGATTTAGAGTATAGTAAAAATCAAAGAGACAGCACTATTCAAAAATTGCGACGCCAAACCAAAGATAGTTTATATCGCGATCATGACCATAATAGTAATCATCGGCTAATTCACACATTTCATCTGGAGATAAGTTGCTATTCATTATTTTAAGTGTTATGTGAGGAATGATTATGAAATCTGGGAAACAACCTACTGCCACCGTATGCCAAGTTACGAGAGTATTATCGAATGGTACAAGGGTACGGGACTGCGGCCGTATCTTGAACATCCGTTTCCGGTTTCCGAGGTTGTTTTTTATTTCAAAAACGGGTAAGAAAAATGGCTTATAAAATCGGAAACTGCACAGTCGGCGACGCGGGTTATATCATAGACAGACTTGTTGAGAATAATATTTGCCAATGAGCTTAGGAGTTTTTACGATGAAATTAAGGGCAGCTATTTTACAAATGCGTTCTGTTAATCGAGAATATGAGAATAATATAAAAACGATAATCAGGAATATGTCAGAAGCAAAGTTAAATAACGCCGATATTCTTCTTTTGCCGGAATGTTTTATCACGGGTTACGACCTGACGATAGATAACGATTCAGCCGTTACCGAAAGTGATTTGGCGCCGCTTTGTAAAAAGGCAAAGGAATTAAACATCGGGCTTGTTGCGACTGCGTTGACAAAAGGAAAAACCAAACCTCAAAACGCTGCGTTTGTCATCGGCAAAGACGGCAAAATTTTGATGAAATACTCAAAGGTACATACCTGTGATTTCGCCGATGAAAAGCGATTGGAACCGGGAACGGAATTCAAAGTGTGCGATTTTGACGGCGTGAAAATCGGCATAATGATTTGCTATGACAGAGAATATCCCGAAAGCGCAAGAATCCTTATGCTTAAAGGCGCGGAAATAATTCTTGTGCCCAACGATTGCGTAAGCATGCGCCCTCGCCTGCAGGCGCTGTCAACGAGAGCGTATGAGAATATGTGCGGTGCGGCTATGGCGAATCCCAACGGCAAAAACGCAGGCAGCTCCTGCGCGTACAGTCCCGTTTGCTGGGATAACAACGATGAATGTGTGGATAACACACTGCTGCTCGCCGACGCCGAAACAGAGGGATTGTTTTACGCTGACTTTGATATGGACGCTATCCGCGCGTACCGTGAGCGTGAAATGATGGGAAATACATTTCGGAAGATATCTGCCTATTCAAAACTGCTCGATGGCAAGATAGAATCTCCGTTTATCAGAGAAGGACAATGATATGAAAATTCGACTTTCTGATTAAGCGGATTAAATCAGCTTGCTTTAATGAAACAAGAATACGGTGCCGAAGATGATATCGGCTACGGCGAGTATAATCATGATGAAGTAAATAAAGATGAATTTGTAGAGTAATAATTGATAAAGCATCAGCAGCGGCTGCCGAAAACACTTTCCGACAGCCGCCGCTGTTTTAATTTAAGTATATAATTAATAATCAATATACAGTGTTTCGATCGGGCTTAATCAATCTCTGTATCTGCGGCCTTGGTTCGCGCTTGAACGCCGGCCTGCCTTGCGGCGCTTTTTGGCGGAGTGAACGGACAGCAGAACAATAAGCAAAACGATGACCACAACCAGCACCGCCGCCAGAATTATAACAGGCGTTTTATTCTCGGTTATGAACTTCTTAACTGAAGAACCCTCGCTTTTAACATCCTCGGCGGCGAGAAGCTTGGTTTCACCCAGATCCAGATCCTCGTATTTTACGCTGACAGTTCCCAGCACATCACCCTTTGACACAGGCGCTTTAACCTGTTCGGGGCAGTTAACCTCAACCTTGAGCTTGTTTTTATCGTAATTTTTCGGAAGAAGAGCTGAGATCGCCTTCTCGGGAACCGCGCTCAGCTTCTTTCCGTTAACGGCATTCTTGACTTCCACGGAAGCAAGACTGTCTGAGGGGCTGTATACCGTCTGTACGCTCAAATTCTCATACGCCCAGTTATAGAGCTTAGAGGTGTCCAGCATAGCGTAGTTCACGTTTTCCTCAAATGAATAATCAGCGCCCAGACATACGCAAAGGTATTTATTGCCGTCCTTATCGGCTGAGGTCACAAGGCACTTGCCCGCCTCGTCCAGATATCCGGTCTTTATTCCCTTTGTGTACTGATAGTAGTACATGCCGCCTTCGGCGTCATTGTCGATCATGTAATTTGTGTTGTGTAAGGTGTCAAAGCCATTCGGAGTGTAGTAAACCGTATTGCATATATCCATAAAGCCGGAAATTGTCATGGCGTGCTTGGCAATCAGCGCCATATCATGGGCGGTGGAATAATGGTTGGAGTCGGAAAGCCCGTGAGGATTGGAGAAATGAGTGTTAGTGCAGCCCAGCTCAGCGGCTTTGGCGTTCATCTTCTCGGCGAATACCGAGATACTGCCTCCGATATAATCCGCCAGCACCAGCGCGGCGTCATTTCCTGACGGAAGCATCAGTCCGTAAAGAAGATCCTTGACGGATACCTTTTCGCCGATATGCGACGCCAGTCCCATGACCGTGCTTTCCGGGTCAAGCCCGTCGATCACATCCTGCTTGACTGTAACATAAGCATTATCCCAATTGCTGACATTCTCCGCCACAATTATAAACGTCATAATCTTTGTGGTAGAAGCGGGATACATTTTCTGATTGGAATTCTTCTCATAAACCACCGCTCCGACATCGAGGTTTTCAAGATACACAGCTTTCGATACGGTGTCTGAGTCAAACTTGTAATCAACAGCCGAGACACAGAAAACGCTCAGGCAAACCATCATGACAGATAATGCGATTATTGATATTCGTTTCATAGTATCCTCCTTTTTTGCTTATTATAACATAAAACAGAAAAAGAATAAAGAACTTTTTCAAATCAGTAACGCTCCTGCCGCGGTACACCGGGTTTAATGAAAAATATGACAAAATCACGATTGATACCATGAAAAATCTGAACGCGAGTTTTGACGATTAATTTCCTTTGAACAAAACGAGCATTTCACGCTGTCAGGCATTTTTCTGATAATTATTTCTGCAGCCCGTATAACCCGGTCAGCGGATTTTGAAACAACGGAATTTTGGGCGTAACAAAGGTAAAAAGTACAAACAGCGCGCCGATTAAACAGACGGCCGCAAAGCAAAGCCGTGGTCTGCCGCAGCGCATACTGTCCTTCTTGAAAAGCAGTGTTTCCAAGATAAAAACAACTGCCGCCGAGAAAAAGAATATCATTATGTTGAGCCAATCGTGAGATTTCCCGAACGCTCCGCTGCAGGTGTAATACAGCACGGGTATCATCACAAGTCCGGCTGTGATTCCGGTTAATTTTACACACCAAAAGCTTTTGTATTCCCCAAAAAACCTGCTTTGTACCAGCGCGAAAATAAACATAGGGAAGTACATCAGCTTCATGTGTTCCCAAGTTGATTCGTTGACAGCCGAAAAAGCCGCGGCCATGATGTTTTCATTTGTGAGGTCGTATATGAAATGCAACAGGGTTCCGCAAACCGCGGTCGTCACAAATCCGGCAAACTGCCACATCAATAGATTTCGCTTCATATCTCTCACCGCCGCGTTGAGTATTGTGTAATTCTATGCAATGGCAAATAAGATTATTCTGAAATCTGACGCAACTATTTATCTAAGCGCAATTGAGAATACAAAAAACAAGGCCCCTTTGGCAGTCGTTTGAGACTGTTGAAGGGGCTGTTTTCCGCTTTAAACTTTTTGTGTTTTCTACAAATGATTTTTAACTTGCGCGGCGTAAAAAATAATAAGAATTACAAATCAGGCGACTGAAAGCCCGCTCTAAGCTGAGCGATAAGTATTTCCGAGGGCACAGTCATCCCCGATTCTACCCATTTGATCATCATACTGTGCATGCCTCCAACGCTGTAGGCGAGAAGATACGGCAGCGATTTTGCAAGTTCTCTTGCTTTTTCGGTATTTCGCGCGGCAACGAATATATTTTCCGAGTTGCGGTATACGTACTCAAACATGCGCGGCAGCAAGCCGTTTTTTTCAAGCAGAAAAAGAGTTTCTTTGCGGCTTTCCCAAAAATCAAAATAAAGCTGTACAAGCTCCCGGTAACGCCTCGCGTTATTCTCCTTTATTTCCGCAAAGCACTCGTTGTAAAGCTTCTCAAAGAGGAGCGATAGCACGTCGTCCTTGTCATTGAAAAGGCGGTAAAAAGTTTTGCGCGAAAGCTGTGCCTCCTGAGCAAGCTGTGTTACGGTTATCTCAGAGTATTGATAGACCTTCATTAAGCCGAAAAGCGCCTCGGCGAATTTCAGCTTTGATTCCCCGGCAATGCGTCCGTTAGTACGGTTCATATTATTCCTCCGTTGCATTTTGTACCAATGTGTGACACATTAGCTTTTACTGTTGACTATCGCATAAATCTATTATACAATATACTCAAGCACGTTACAAGTGTAACATATTAGAAGTTGAGGTTTTATGAAAAAAGTCATTTACTGCTTCAGCGGCAAGCCCGTATGGAACCACAGCTGTATCGGCTGCAACGCCTGCGTTGTATACTGCCCCAAGGATTTATACAGGTGGTCGGCAGCTCTGCACGGAGGAAAGGTTTTAAGCGATGAAATGTATAAAAAAATGACTGAGGTACACACGGACTGCGGCGACGGAACATCATACGGCTACGGCTTAATGATTTTTGACGGCTCGGAGGGCAGAGTTTACATGCATAGCGGTTCTACACCGCGGTTTTTATGCCATGTTATGTATTCGACGCAGCGGGAGCTGCTTCTTGCCTTAATGAGCAACCACGCGTCCGAATCATTATTTTCCGTCGCAAAAGACGTAAGCAATAAAATCCTGCAGGAAATAGATAAGCGGTAAAAAGCAAAAGGGGAATACCAATATGAAAATAAAAAGAATCCTAAGCGTGTTATTGACAGCGGCGCTCGCGCTTTTATCGTTTGCGGCGTGTCAGTCGGGTGATTCAAGCAAGCCTGATGAAAGCAGTCAAAGCGAAGTTGAAACCACGGCGGCAAAAACCGATCTGTACGGTATGGAGAACTACGAAAACAGCGAGGTCTTTGATATTATGGAGGTCAATCCCGGCGGAGGATATGATGAATTCTGCACCACTTATAAATTCACATATCTGTCGGACGGGCTTAAAATCAACGGCTATATGTCCATACCCATTTCCGTTGAAAAAACCGGGAAGCCCGGCAAATGCGTAATGTATAACCACGGAGGAAACAGAGATTACGGCAAGCTGAAGAACAATACTACCGCTATCGTTTCCAGCATATGCGACCGCATTGTAGTAGCGTCCCAGTACAGGGGCTGCGGAGGCTCCGAGGGCAGGGATCAATTCGGCGGCGATGATCTGAATGATGTAATAAAGCTGATAGATTTATGCGAAAAGCATTTTTCCTTTATTGATATGGACGATTTTTGCGTAGTCGGCGCCTCACGCGGCGGCGTTATGACGTACCCCGCGGCAAGGAAGGACAATAGAATAAAGCGGATCATCGCGCTGAGCGCCGTATCCGATTTGTTTGAATCGTATGAATCGCGCGATGATATGAAGAAAGTACTGAAAGAAACCATTGGCTATACGCCGGACGAAAAACCCGAGGAATACAAAAAACGCTCTGCTGCGTATTGGGCGGAAGAAATCAAAGTCCCCGTGCTGATGTTCCACGCCAAGCTCGATAAGCAGGTCTCCTACATTCAGGCGCAGAATTTATGCGCAAAGCTGAAGAAAACCACCGACTGCACCCTTATCACCTACGAAGATGATTCTCATTCCGATGTCAAGACGCAGGATGTTAAAACCGTCCGCAATTGGCTTAATCAGCCCGCAAAAAAATAATACAAATATCATTAAAAATAACGCTCCCGGAAACGGCTTTTATGGTCGTTTTCGGGAGATGTTTTTTGGCAAAAATTTAACAGAAAATGTTTTATTTTTACAAGTCAGCGTGATATGCTGAAATAAAGGATTATTTAGAAGTATCAAAGGAGCGTGAAAACATGAAAATCACCCCTCCGCAAGTCGGCAGACAAACGAAGGGGATACTTATTTGATGTATTCAGTTATTGCGTCGGCGGTCTGTTTTTGCTGTTCGTCACGGGTTATGTCCGCTTCGCCGTCGCCCGACTGCTCGCCGTAGTTGCCGAAGTACGCGTGGTTGCCGCCTTTTATAATCACTTCCTTAAAGCTTTTCGGAAAGTTCGGCGCGGCGTTTTTATAGGCGTCCCTGTCCAGTACCTTATCCTCACTGCCGTAGACTGAAATAAGCGAAATATCGTCGCTGATTTCTGAGTTCGGATATGCCGCAAGCAGCACAACGCCGTCAACCTTATCGGGGTTTTTTGAGGCGTATGACGAAGCCGCAACGCCGCCCATCGAGTGTCCCGAAACGAAAACGTGCTTGTAGCTGTATTTTTCGATAATCCTGTCGGCGGCGTTAATGTCAAACAAAGCGAACCTGAGCGGCGGCTTTACTATAAAGCAGTCTATGCCGCTGTCAGCCAGCCTTTTCATCAGCGGCAGATACGCTTCGCTGTCAACCTTGGCGCCGGGGTAGAAAATCAGCGCGGTATCCTCGCCGTCTCCGTCAATAAAATACGCTTTGTCAATTTCGGTTGCGTTTTTATCGTTAAGTAACGCCAGAGCCTTTTCGTCAGCCGAGTAGTGGATGCTGAAGTATATGCCGACCGCAGCGGTTATTATAATCAAGCCCGAAACAATTCCGATGAGCACGTGGAGTATCATCGGTATTTTTTTCTTCATTTTACGCCTGATCAGCCCGCTTACCAAAAAACAAAGCCCGAATACCGCGATAACGCCGACAATTGCTATAATAATATATTTCATAAAGACCTCTGATCCATCAATGTAATATGATTCTATTATACCTTATGCGAAAAAGAATGAAAAGCCCCAAAAATCAAATTGCATAAATATTAAAAAAACCTATCTGAGAATAAAAAGGGCTGATTTTCCAAAAACAGACAAATTCCACCGCTCAGGTAAATTTGTAACGGTTATAAATTATGGTTACAATAAAAGATTATTAAAAACTTGCAAAAAACAGGCAAAAAGCTTCCTGTTTATATTGATTTCTTGTAAAGATTATGGTGTTATTTTTATGTATAAATTGTTTTTTATTTTCTTAAATGGTTATACAATTATAGTTTTCGATGTATTATTCATATAAGATTTTTGCTGTTGAAAACGTAATTATCCAAATATGTGAATAAAAAATATTATTGGTACGGCTCGTCATATTCAAGGCGCAGCGTGCCGATTTGCACTTTATGCGGTGCGTAATTCGCAATAACGCCGTCGCGGCTTTTGCCCTGAGGGTGATTACATAGAGAGAACATAATGAAAAATGGAGGTTAAAACATGAAACAGAGATTTAACCATTTTTCAAAATCAACCCTGTCCGTCATTTTGGCAGTCTGTATGCTTCTGTCATGCCTGACAGCGGGCATTGTAGCCACAAACGCGGCTAAAATGTGGAGCGAGAGCGTAGGTGAATACTCGGCTCTCGGCAACATCTTTTACGATAACTCTAAGACAAACTGGAGTCAGGTATATTGCTTTATCGGTAAAGGCGATTATTTAAAGGCTTATTTGATGACAGCTACCAAAAACCCGAGTGTGTTTACGTATTATAACAACGGCTGGGGAAACAGAACAAAGCTTTTCTTTGCCGACGCTGCGTCAAGCGCCGCGCTTGACGGCAGCAGCTCTTTAAACACTTCCAGTTCTCGTTCAGTCTTAACAGGCGGTTCAACAAACTACACGGATTGGATCACCTGTTCAAATGATGACGCCAGCCACACCTTCTTCCCGGCTTCATCTTCGGGCGGAGCGCTTACCAGAACCTTCACAAAGGTTATCGCGTCAGGTGCATATGATACTAAGCTTCAGATTAATCCGGATACAACAGCTTGGTCTAATACCGAAGATGTGATGAACGCTACAAGCGATACTGTACGTACCAGCCGTACATATACATGTTCGACGGCAGGCACATATGCGATGTATATGGTTAACTATAATAGCGATAGCGGCAAAATCAATAAAATCGGCACAGCTACGGGCTGTACTTTGGCAACAGAAGGAAGCAACCTGCTGATCACCATTACGCAGCCAAGCAATGTTACCATCACTTTTGTTGATGATAGTGATGACGATTTGGATGTAACAGCCACTCCTTTGGAAACCACCCATCCCGTAACCGTTAATATCAGCGGCAGCGGTTCCGTAACGGCAAACGGCGACCCGGTAACAAGCGGCAGCTCAATTACCGTAGGTGAGACCACCGCTACATCATTAGAGGCAACCGCGGGCGATAATTATCACTTTGTCAACTGGACATTCGGAAGCGGGATCACCTCAACCTCAGGCGCAAGCCCGGTAACAGCTAACCCGATTGCCATTAATGCCACTGCCGACAACCCTGTCATCACCGCAAACTTTGCCGCGAATGTGAAGTACAGTGTTACAAGCATTACAGGCGGCACTGTTGACAAAACTCCCGCGCAGTATTATGAGGGAGAAACGGTCACCATTACCCCGACGGTAACAAGCGGAAAAACCGTTGACACAGTTACCGTAACAGAATCGGGCGGCGGCACTGTGCAGGCACAAGCATCCGGCGACGACTATACCTTCCGAATGCCGGCGGATGATGTTTCCATCGTAGTAACGGTCAGGGATCTTGCCACCATTACCGTTACAACATCCGCAAGCCCTTCCGACAAGGGTTCGGTTACTCCTGCCTCCGGCACTACTTACACGGAAAACCAGACTATTGAATTCAGAGCAACGCCTGTATCAGGCAAATCATTTGACCATTGGACCGTAACTGAGCACGGTCAAAGCAGAAACGTTACAACCGCTCAATTCACACAAATTGCCGGACAATACGACATAAGCGCGGTTGCGTACTTTGTTGACGGCTATACCGTTACCGTAGGTATTGACCCGGGCGGTCAGATCGAGGGCGTAAGCAAGAATGTCGCCGCGGCGGGTGAGACCATTACCGTTACCTATAACATGAATTTCGGTTATGCGTTTGACAAGGTTATTGATAACAATAACAGCGGCGCAACGGTTTCCACCACTTCTCCTGACGCCAACACCGTAACATTTGTAATGCCCGCGAGCAGTGTAGATTATACGGTTAAGCTGAGAAACACGGTTACAACCTCAACCAGATATTTTTATTTCGGATATAAGCTGTCCGATATCTTAAAATCTCCGGGCACGGCTTACGACAATCAAGCTTTCAGCGAGGTTGAATACCAGGGCAACGCAAGCAAGAAGTTTGCGTACTTTAAGGTTTCGGGCAGAACAACTGAAGGCGACCAGGGCTTTGCAGTAAAGGACGCTCAGGGCGACGTAGACCTGAACACGGTCATTGTCAGGGATACAAATGGCGCAATAGGTCAGAGCGCTCCAAAATTCAAGTTCTACAGCGACACAAGCGGCAGTAATTCAATCGGAGAGCTTGAAACCTACTGGACAGGTGAAAGAATCAGTAAAGAAGAAAATAAACGTTCATGGGCATGCAAATATGTTCCTTACGGGGCAAAAAGCTTTAAGGTAAAGTACGGAAACAACTATGGTTCAACATCCAATCTTAAAACTCTGAGCACCTCGGGTAATGTTTATACATTATCCTCCGGAACTGTTACGTCAAGCTCCACATATGTAAAAGCTTATCAAAAGTATTTCTGGAATAACTATAAGGATATCTCTTCATCCGATAAGGATGTTTATAACAGCGGAAACCCGCTTTACGGCTCAAATCTGAAATTGTCATTCCACAACTTCAATTTCTATGAGTCCACGAGTGACACCAGCAACAGCTACGAAAAGCAGACTAATTTCCATGTCCCGAAGGTTGAAATTCCCGAGGGAATTCGCGGACTGGATTACTACATTGTTATCTACTATCCCAACACTGACTACGGAAAAATAACCGGTATTGACACCGACGGTTCGGTTAAGGATATCACGGTCAATAACACCGCTAACCACCCCGTAATCGTTGCTCAGACCTTCCTGCCCGGTGAAAAACCCGACCCCGGTGTTGTTGTATCAAACGTCAGGGTTGTTGCCAAGGACGGCGCTGTTCGCCGCGTAGGCGCTTCGCGTAACCCCGGCAGCGACCAGGACTACTCAACCTTTGAAAAGCACGCCGACACATATCTGACCGATTCCTCCTACGAAAGTGATCCCGATTACTCAACCGAGAGAAAGGGCTACGGCTCCGGCGACACATATGACTATGCCTCAAAGGTTGAAAAGGGCACGACGATCTACTTCAAAACAACCGTAGATGCCTCAAAGCGCGGTGAGTATTACGTCAAGGCGTTCAGTATCAACGGCGTTGTTTATCAGCTGCATACCCCCGACACATCAACCGGTGTTTACACCGAATCATTTACGATCCCCGAGGATTACGACAGGAATTATGTGGAAATCACCCCGATTTACTATCTTGTAAATCCGGGCGCCACTGTCCGCTTTACCGTTCAGGGCTACGACAAGAGCGTTATGAACGCAGGCTGGGGCAACACGCTTTATGTATATCCCTACTGGTCGGGCTTGAGCAAAGCCAATAACGGCTTCGGCGGTTATCCCGGTCAGCCCATGATTTTCTACAAGGGCGAATATTACATTGAAATCCCCGTTACCTATAAGAGCTGCACCGTAAAGGGTATGACGCTCAACAACGGCTACTGGGACGACATCCATTACAAGGTAGTCGGCGAGGTTCACAAGCACCACCAGACCTACGATTACGACGACTTCTATAAGATTTACAGGGAATATCCGCAGTACCAAAATACGCATACCGCCGCTCAGCGCCGTATTATCTGCTCATTCAAGTTCAGAACCAAAAAGAACAACGATGAACCGGGTACTGTAACGCCCTCAAACTATGCCGCGGGCACAGGCAACGGCTGGGAGGTTCTTACAAACTACGAGGGCCAGCCCGTTGATATCTTCGGCAAGATAATAACCGACTCCCGCTATAATACGGTAGCAAAAATCGAAGCGCTGAACCACAGCGGCATGGTACATGTGATTTCGCAGGACTACAAAAATAACTGCGCCGGTCACTACGCGACAGAATGGGCTGTTTACGACACAAGCAATAATTATAAGAAACAGATCATTCCCTCGGCGCTTGTAATCAACGAGAACAACATACGCCGCTCAAACACCCCGTCAGGCTTGACGGAATCGCAGGTTAAAACATATATGAAGAACACCTACGGTTCATCTACCGCCGAATTCGCTGATGAGTACGTTGCTCTTGACAGCCTGAGAGATACCCCCGCCATGATTACTTATGAAAAGTCGATCTGGGGCGGCGACGATCCCGCTGAGCGCTGCGACGCTCGCTGGTACTGGTCGTACACAAGCGCTGCTGTCAACGCCAATATGCGTGTTAAGTATTCCAACGACGGCGGAACAACCTTTACTCTTGACGGAAACGACCCGCTCGCTGACAATGAAACGCCTTCCCAAACAGGCGCGGCTGTTGCGTTCAACGGAGTAACCGGAAAACACGTCTTAACCGATCAGGCTGTTGATACCAACATTTCACTGAGCGCATCCGAAACCACTAACGGCTACAGCTTTGTAGGCTGGTACGCGGTGCGTGAGGGTGTTGCGCAGTTTGTCGGCAAGGACCCGAGCCAGAGCGATATCCCGCTGACCTCTAACGTAACCTTTGAGGCGCGTTATGTAAGGACCCAAAAAGGCTACTTTACAATCGGACACCTTATCCATCCCGCATCAACGGGCGACGGCACGGTTCAAATTGCCGCAACGCTGAAAACAGGCGGTACTGTAACAAGCACTCCCACACCCTCAAACGGATTTGTTGAATTCAACAACATCAGCTACGGTAAAAACCAGACGATCGAGGTTACCCTCAGTTCAACTCCGGGAGCCATAAGCACCTTTGAGGATTTCTACGCAACGCTTTCCGACCTGCTCAGCGGCTACGACGCCGATTTTATCAGCGATTTGGTAATTGATACAAGCAGCACTACCAAGACTGCCACCTTTACAATTACGGTTGATAAGCTGTTCAAGGTAGTTGACCAGAATAATATAACCCAGACAATCACCTCTATGACCAACTACTCAAAGTTTGGAATTGAGGACGTTGAGCTGGACGTTAACATTATCTTTACCTTCCCCGTACGTTACTACGGCACAAGAAACTACGAGTATAGGCATGTTACGATCACCAAGGAAGAAAGACTGACCTACTTCCCGAACTCGGCGACAATCACAACTCTGACACCGCAATATGTTATGTCAAAGGCGCCTTACGAGAGCATTTTCAGAAAGACAATCACCTGGGGCGAGCCGGTAATCAGCGGATTAAACGCTAATGTTGTCGGCACGCCGGAAGATAATCCGTATGTATACGCAGTTATCGATAACGGCAGCGGTACTACACAACGTTACAGAGCGACGCATTTGGGTAACTTTGAGGAAGAAAACAACACAACCATTTACTATGTCAACAAAGAAAACCTTGACCCGCCTCAGTACTTCCAGTATTGGAACATATACAAGTTTGACGATATGGAGCTTGAAGGAAAAGTTCCGGTTGCCAAGTGCTTCTCCGAACACTTCAATTACGCGGGCTTTGAGGATTACTATGTTGAGGCAGTTTACGGCGACGAACCCGTTGCCGACAGACCGTCAATGGTTACGGGACTGACAACAAACGCCACGCTGCTCTCGATTACACGCAGCCACTGGAACAACACCACAGACGGCAAGCCTACGGATGACGTTCGTTATTCTTTGGCTGAAACCGAATATGACCGTGTTTATGTTGATTTTGTCCTTTCATGGGCAAACGGCGGCAAGCTTGTAAATAAAGACAGCAAAACGTTTGGTTACAATCTGACTTACGTTGACGGAGAAACAACAAAAACCATTCACAAGACAATCGACAAAACAAAGGTTGACGAAAAGAACAGAGTTGAAATTGCTCTTGGTATTGAAAACCTTGTCGGCAACGCCAGTCCTACAAGATCATATACCATTATTCCGACAATCGACAACGTTGAGGTAGGAACCGCGTCTCAGTCATTCTGCTTGTATGACTTTGCTTTACCTCAGGCCGCTTGGGCAAGATAGGAGGATCGCGCTTTGAAAAAATATTATTTTGCTCCTGAGTGGGATTGTTATAAGTTTTCTTTTCAAAAGCTCCTGGATGACGATGATGATGTTAAAATAAGTGACCCGGAACACGGTACCATTATCGACGATGATGACGATAGCGGCGAGCTTTAAGAAATATCAGTTATTCCCCGCAGACTTCGTTTCAATGTCCGCAGGAAAGCGCGCTTTCCTGCGGGCGTCTGTGGGGGTGAAAGGAAACCGAAAATGAAAAAATGCTTAGCGTTTATTTTGGCTGTAAGCCTTGTAATACTCTCGGCTTTTACGGTAAACGCGTCGGTCTTCAAAGATGAGCTGGGATTTACTTATGAGGCGGATACATCGGGGAATCTTGCGGTAAGCGGCTATGACGGAACCGATATGGACGTTCCGCCGTCGTATTCTTCGTATCCCATTACAAAAATAAAAAACATGGCGTTTGCGGACAACACGGTTTTGGAAAGTCTCAGCTTTGAAAACGCAAGAAATCTTGAGTCCATCGGAATATATGCTTTTGCCGGCTGTACTTCGCTCGGAAGCGTCAATATTCCCTGGAGTATCTCAAACGTGTCAACCGCCGCCTTTAAGGGCTGTACTTCCATGACCGCTGTCGGATTCTACAGCAAGGGCGGAAAAGTCAGCAACGAGTGTTTCAGCGGCTGCTCCGCTTTGAAAGATGTTGTCCTCGGCGAGGACGTTACGGCAATCGGCAACTACGCGTTTGCGGGCTGCGCATCGCTGAAGTATATTGAGCTGTCAAAAAACATTAACAGCATTTCGGAAACGTCATTCGCAAACACAAATGTTACTTTCGGCGTATATTACGGCTCCTGCGCATATGATTACGCCAGAAGCAACAGCGTTCCGTATATTCTTCTCGACGGTGTAAAGCTGGGCGATGTAAACGGCGATAATGTTGTCAATATCAACGATGTAACCGTAATACAAAGCCACCTTGCCGAGATGAAAAAACTTGAAGGCGTTTTTCTCTATGCCGCGGACACTAACCGAAACGGCGAGGTTAAAATCGACGACGCCACAACATTGCAGATGTATCTTGCCGAATACGAGCTTAATTATCCGATAGGAGAGGTACTGACGCAGTAATTTACAAATTTAAAAACCCTTCGGCAGCCGTTGAGACTGCCGAAGGGTTTTCTTGTTTATTTGGTTTTTTACTTTGTATCATAATACGGAATGGTTTCGTTTTCGTCAATAAGGGGCTTGCCCTCAAGCGCCGCTACTTTCTTGTCAAACGCCGCCTCAAGATATTCCGGAAAAATGTTCCGCCAGTACGGTACGGAGTGCATGCCTTTGGGATATTTTGTATATGCCATTTTTGAGGACGGGTAATTGATTTCCTGAAGGCACTTGATCATGCCCTTTGCGCTCCACTCGTTGTCCTGTGCGTCGCCGGAATAGAAATAGATAAAGGGTGAGTTGTCGTCAAACTTCTTTTTGCTTAGATATTCCTTCCAGCTTGAGGTATAAAGCGCGCCAAAGGTTGGCGAAAACGCGCCTATAGCGCCGAATTTTTCAGGGTGCTCCATGCCGATATAAAACGACTCAAGTCCCGCAAGGGAGCCTCCGCCGATTGAATTGTGTGCGGCGTCGGTATATACATTGTAGTTTTTCTCGATAAACGGAACAACCGTATTAACAACAAATTCACAAAACGGTTTGCCGTCCTTGTTTGAGTTGAAGGTGTTGTCCGGCAGAAGCTCTCCGATGTCGGGAACGAGCTCGTCATAGCGGGTTTCCTCTAAGTTTGAGATCGCCACGATAATAGCTTTGTTATTGCTGAGCGACATCATGCTTGTAACGCTTGCGGGTGCATACCAGCAGCCGTTGTTCTGAGCGTATGAAAAATCAGGGCTCAGCTTCGTTTCGCCGTCAAGCAGATAGACCGTTGAGTATTTTTCTTTGGAGCGGGGGTCGTAGTCCTTGGGCGTCCAGATGTAAACTTCCTTTTTATTCCCCTTGTAATCAAAGGTTTCGGTTTTGAAACTGAAGCTATTTGCAAGCTCCTCTCCTTCGGTGTAAGGGATAAGCCCGTAGCTTGAAATGCTCCAGCCGCTGACGTATTTGTTGAATGCTACGCCGAGGTTTTTTGAGCCGTTACGGGTTATATATACCCTGTTGTAAAGGGCGGTATCGCCCTCACATGAAAATGTAGCGTAATCGTCGTTCTCGCTTATCTTTTCCATTTCGACTGTTTCGGTTTCGCCGCTTGAGGTGTTTTCAAAAATTACGGTTATCTCATCGCTCTTATTCTCATCCCTGACATATAGCTTATGCATGGTTTCGCTTTTAGGGCCGCTGCTTTCGGAACGGCTGCTTTCGGAACCGCTGTCTTTTGAGCTGCTGTCGGCACATGCGGTCAGCATTGAAACGCAGACAGCCGCCGTCAATACGCACGAGGCTATTTTTTTAAAACTCAACATAATAACTCCCTCTGTTTATTTGTTATAAAAAGTGTCTATACCCTTGTTTATGGTGTCGAAATTATAGAATCCGCTGTAGCTCTTTTGGGCTCCCGAAAGAGCGGTGTCGGGTGTGGTGCCGTCATCCACATCTTTTCCGTTGGGGTGGATGTTATGCGAGGTGCCGGAAATAACGTACAAGTATCCTTCGGGAGAATAACGCGGGGAAACTATACACGAGCCGCCTCCGCTCTTCTCGCCGAGAATCGCGACTCCTCTGTCCTGAGCGGCGCAAGGCATACAGTTGGCGTTGGAATAAGAGTACTGCGAGGTGATAATCGCAAAACGAAAATCGTAGAATACCGCGTCGTCCTTTTCGTCAAATTTGCCGTCGAGGTTTTTATCGACGAGGATATTCGGGGTAAAGGTGCTGCCCGAAGCGGAGCTTTGATGACGGTGGATATCATTACCGAGCATCATTGACAGCATATAATACACAACATAATCGCTGCCGCCGCCGTTGGTGCTTACGTCTAAGACAAAGTTTTTGGCGTGGTGTTCCCTGGCGTAGTCGAGCGCGTTTCTGAAAGGCTTTACAGCCGAATTCTCAAACGAGTTGAAATCGAAGAAATATGTATCGCCCGAACGGTAAAGCGAGGTGTTGCTTTCGGAAAGAACACATTCAAGCTTATCATACGCGGCGGCTTTTTCGGCAACAAGGTTGCCTCTCAGCTCATATTTATTTGCTTTTTCGGTTACGGCGTTGTGAATTGCCGCGCGCTCGGGATCCGATTCGTCAAGCAGCTTGTCGGCAACGCCCGCGGCGTTTGGAGTTCCGAACTTTTCAAACATGCGATTCAGTCCGAAATCCATATTGGTATGGCCGCCGTCGTCCATATAATAGCTGAGCAGCCTCATTCCCTTGCAGTATTCCTTTGTGCTTTCGGACTGAAGCAGCTTTTTGATTTGAGGAGTGACGCTGTTATAGGTATCAAGGGTTTTGTCAAAGCCTTTTTCGCGGATACTGTCGGAGAGCGCTGACATTGACGGCAATCCGTATACGGTATCCAGCGTCATGCAAAGCTCGCGGTATGTAAAGTCAGCCATCTCCCTGGTGCGGGTATCCTTGAGCTTGCCCTGACCGCCGCCTGCCGTCATAATATCCTCGCCGCTTTTGAAAAACAGCTCGCCGTTTTTATAAAGCAGGGCGCAGCCTGTGTCGGCAAATAAGTCGCCCAGCGTGCAGTACGGAAGGTATACCATTCCGCCGCTTTGCGCGATGTCAATATCGTATTTGCAAAGGTCCGCGGAAAACGGCTTTATCTCATCTTGGGTGGAAACGCCTTTTTCTTTGATATAATCTGCTTCGGCCGAATCTGCGTACGCCTTATGGTTAGCCATTACGAAGCATTCGATACTGTCACTTGAAAGGGTGTCCTTCTCGGCGTCCATTGTCATGTTAAAGCCGCCGTTGGTAAATGTGACGGTTCCGTTTTCTCCTTTTTTGACGCTGACCTTCTCGGTAAATAACTGATTGAAGTAATCCTCGGCGCTTATATACGGAATGTCGGGCAAATCCTCACGGAACAGGCAGCTGAATTTCAGCGGCTTCTTTTCGTCAAGCGGATAAGCGTTGACTTCTTTTTTGGTATAATTAATCGCTTCTTTTTCGGGAGCGGCTTCTGATGACTCCTCCTTATTCCCGCAGGCGCTTGCCGCGGTTGCAAATACTATCAATGCTAAGGCAAGGGACAATAGTTTTTTCATAATAAATCCTCCTCAAAATGGCTTTTTTTAGTTTACAGCCTTATTATACACCCGTAATCTAAAGTCTTTCTATAGATTTTCGCTTTTCTAAAAAAATTTCCGATAAATGCAGAAAAAAATTTATAATATTGCGCGGTCGTAAATTTTTCCTGTCCGCGGTTTCCGTTTTCCGTTAAACAAAAAAAGTCCGGAACAATAAACCGGACTTTTTGAAAGTAAGTATTAATAAACGGAGTTTTCGGTAAAGTGCTTTGAGCGCGTCCTCAGCAGCTTTCAAATTTAATTACAACCCAGTCGTAGCTGTCGATTGCGTAGGTGTTGCCGCAGTTAGAGCAGTGCTTTTGCTTGGCCGCGTCAAAGCTTGCTCCGCATGAGCGGCAGTTGATTGAGTGAATTGAAAAGCCGTAGTCGGTCTCGGCAGAGGCGCTCTTGCGCAGCACAAGGCGGAACCGCTCTTTTTTGCGCTTTATTTTCCCGCCGCGGCAGTAGATATTGTCCATGCAGACCTCGGCGTCAACGTACAGATAACCGTTTTCCTCTCGGCATTCGTTGATTTTAAGAAATCCCCTGTATCGAGCGTCTATTATATCCTTCCACCTGTTTTCCATCGGCTCGCCGTTGTAGACGGCGCAGCTTTTATAATCATCGGTGTAAAGCATAACCTGCGTCAGGCTTACAAGCTTGGTAATAAAGTAATCAAGGGAAAAGTTAGGCTCATACCTCCGCATGAATTCGGGAACCTGCCGCCCCGCGTTACGGGTATCGCTCCGCAGTCCCGATGTAGCTATATGCTTGCCGAGTTTTCGGAAGGCAACGGCGAGGTTTGCGAATAATACGCCGACAAAAATTCCAACAAAAGGAATTATGACAAGCGCCGCCAGCATCTCAAATTTTTTATTGCCATCGTAAGTGCCGTTGAAAATCGAGATATACTCCTTTGCGTTAAGGCAGAAGCCTAGCGCCGAAAAAGCCAGCACAAAGAGCAGTACATCCAGCTTGAATCGCTTTTGGATATTCAGCTCCTTCTGAGTATAAATGCTGCTGATTTTGGGGTAGAGGTCGCTCATAAGGAACCTGGTCGTGCAGTACGGGCAGCCGCCGAGCAGCTCCTCAACGGTGCTTGTGCCGCCGCAGTTGGGGCAGCAGTACGACTTATTATTCTGCTGACCGAGCAGCCATACCGCGTAACCGTATATTTTCTGCCTTTCTCGCATTGTCTTGCGGCGCCTGTTGTTTACGCGGATTTCGGTTTTTGCGTCAAGCTCGTAAAACGGGATTCTTACTTTATAGCGTGTGTCGGTATCGAGCTTCCAGTTAACAAATCTGAAGGTTTCGTCTGTAAGATGGTATTCGGTATTGATTTGAACATTCTTCGCGGTAAGCCTGGCGCGCTGCAAAGCCCGCGCGTATTTCATGTCGGCGGACGCCTTGTCGGGGTCGGCTTTGCCGCTTCGGCGGTCGAGCTGTTGAATAAAGCCGCCCAGCATATTCAGCGACTCATTGTCGTATTCGTCCTTTTTGTGAATAAGCTTGTCAAATATAGACATTTCTATCACCTGACCTTTCTTATACCGATTTCTGATCGTTCGCTGCTTAGTTATTATAACACTTTAATTTGTTTTTGTCATCGCTTAAAAAAAATTTATCAAAACACGCCGGACGAGCGGTGTTGATATTTCACTCTGTTTGTGTTACACTTAAACCGTAACAACATAAAAGGAGATGTAATTATGGAGTTGATTCAAAGCTTTTCCGTAGACCATATGCGCATAGTTCCCGGCATTTTCCTAAGCCGTCAGGATACTGTCGGCGAGGGCACGGTAACTACCTACGATATCAGGCTTAAAAAACCAAACAGGGAACCCGTAATCGATGCTGCGGCTATGCATTCGCTCGAGCATATCATAGCCACTTACCTTCGCAATGACCCCGACTGGAAGGACGAGGTTATTTATTGGGGGCCGATGGGCTGTCTTACGGGCTTTTACCTTATTTTAAAGGGCAGCCGTTCTCCTCGGGAGATTTACCCGCTGCTGCTCGGCGCCTTCAAATCGGTTGACAGCGCCGATTCCGTTCCGGGAGCCGCGCCTGTAAACTGCGGACATTATCTCATGCACAACCTCGGTATGGCGAAATGGTACGCCGCCGAGTTTGCCGCGTATCTTGAAGAGAACCGCGATAACAATGATATCTTCGAGTATCCCAAAGCCGAGCGGCTGATTACCGACGACGGCCGGCATTTCTTCGATTCGTAAAATTATTTGAATGCGCCTGCTTCGGCAGGCGTATTTTTACTTTACAGGAAAGTCTGTTTGACAGGCGGGCTTGGGTGCAGCGTCACGCTGCTTTGTCCCTTTTTTGTCCTGTTTAGCGTGATATAATGCAGTCATAGCAGGGGACAAAGTCCTCTGAATATAAAAAAGGAGTGATAATTGTGACAAAAATCGAAGTAATCAGAGCTACACAGGAATGGCAGCAGGCAGGCGCGTATTATGTGCGGATTCAGGGGATGGATCGCAAATATCACATCCCGCTCAGAGAAGAATTCGACGAGCACGACGGCGGAAAGAGCAGGTATATTGTCCTTACCGAGGACGGTTATTCATTCGCCACCTGCAGATTCTATGAGCTCGACGAAAACAGCGTGATGATAGGTCGAGTGGTTGTGCTGCCCGAATACCGCGGAAGGAATTTCGGCAGCAAGGTAATAAAAGAAGCTGAAAAGTGGATCAGGGAATCGGGATACACCGACATCTATCTTGACAGCCGGCTGGTTGCCATAGGCTTCTACGAAAAACTGGGCTACAGGCTGACAGACGACAACATTATTTTCAGCTCACGGTTTGAGTGTAAAAGAATGCATAAACAATTGAAAAAATCAGCCTGACGGCAGCTCTTTTCCGGAGCTGCCGAATTTTTATTGAAAATAGTATAAAAAAGTAGTATAATCGAATTCGGGTGATTATATGGATGGAATAAAAAAGGTCTTATCGCATGACGCGGTGCGTGTAAGGCAATACGCCTTTTCGTTTGTTAAGTGGATTCTTTTTGCCGCTCTGACAGGCGCGCTTGGCGGCGGAATAGGCACGGCGTTCAGATACTCAATCAACTATGTTACCGACTTGCGCATTGACCAACCGTGGCTGTGTTACCTTTTGCCGCTGGGCGGTCTTGTAATCGCCTTTTTGTACAGGGTAACAAAGCTGTCGGGGCATGCCGACACAAACCTGATTATTAATTCGGTGCGCACCGACGGAAAGCTTCCGGTATTGCTTGCTCCCGTAATATTTGTTTCTACCATAATAACCCACCTGTTCGGCGGCTCGGCGGGACGTGAGGGCGCGGCGCTGCAGCTCGGAGGCACCATAGGCAGCTTTATAGGCAGAGTGTTCCGCTTTAACGAAAAAGATATGCACATGGCTATTATGTGCGGAATGAGCGGACTTTTTTCCGCGCTTTTCGGCACTCCGGTAACCGCGGCGATATTCGCCATGGAGGTAATCTCCGTCGGAATAATGTACTACAGCTCTTTTGTGCCGTGCATGGTTTCGGCGCTTACGGCGTTTTGGGTGACCGGGATGTTCGGTCTTCAGCCTGTAGAATACGTCATAAAAAACATTCCCTCGCTTGAGATCCCCAATGTTCTGCTCACTGCGGTTATCGGCGTGGGCTGCGCGCTTGTCAGCATTCTGTTCTGCCTTGCGCTTGAGTGGACGCACAAGCTTGCCGCAAAGTTTTTTAAGAACGAGTATTTGCGGCTGACTTTGGGCGGAACGGCAATTGTCATCATAACATTTTTTATCGGCACAAGGTATTCGGGCTCTGGCACCGATATTATTGACGGAGCTCTGCTTGGCGGCGATGTTTTGCCTTATGACTTCGTTTTAAAAATCATCTTTACCGCGATAACAATCGGCTTCGGCTACAAGGGCGGCGAAATTGTCCCCACACTTTTCATCGGCGCCACCTTCGGCTCGCTTGTCGGAAGCTTAATAGGGCTTCCGCCCGCGTTTTCGGCGGCGGTCGGAATGATAGCCCTGTTCTGCGCGGTTGTAAACTGCCCTATCGCCTCAATTATTCTTTCAATTGAGATGTTCGGCTCGCAGGGCATTGTAATGTTTGCCGTAGCCGTTTGCATAAGCTTTATGCTTTCGGGCTATTACGGACTTTACACCGGTCAGAAAATCATCTACTCAAAACGCAGGACAAGATTTATAAACAGAAACGTAAAATAAAAAACGCGGCGGCTCCGAAAACCGGAGCCGCCGTATTTGCTGTCTTTGCAGTAAGCTTTTTTCAGTGTTTTATATTTTTTTACTTCCGTTGTCCTTAACGATCTCGACCCAGTAGAACGGTGAGTACCAGTGGGTGTATCTGTGGATGGTGTAAGCGCCTGTGTCGTAGCTGAAAACATTTGCTACACTGTTGTAAGCGTCCTTACTGGTCGTTTTTAAGATGTCAAGGGTTTTGCAAGTGGTCGGGCTTGTAACGCCGATTCTCGAGTTGGGGTCGATTGCGCCCTGGAGGATAAATATGCACTTTGAAGTTGAGTTTTCACCGAGGAAGAAGTTTGAGGCTGTGCCGTTTGAAAGCCTGTTGTCGATAACGGTAATTCTTCCGAAAAGGCACGGGTCGCATGAGGAAGCAGCTCCCTTCTGAGCGTAAACTCCGCCGCCGGCGTTTTTAGCTTCGTTGTTTGTCACGTTTATGTCTCTGAGATTCAGATTATTCATCGAGTCGCAGTACACCGCGCCGCCGTTGTTGCCTGAATAGTTGCCGCTGAAATTCGAGCTTGAGATATCAATATTTGCGCAGCTGTCCAAGCCCATGAAGTCCGCGCAAATCGCGCCGCCGTTATTTGAAGCTCTGTTGTTTGTAAACGTGTTGCTTATGATTTTTATATCACCCTGGCAGTAGAGCGCGCCGCCGTTTTCCGCCGAATTGTTTGTGAATTCGCTGTAGAGTATGCTGAGAATGCGGTACTTGATAAGCGAGTCGTTTTTAAAGAAAACCGCGCCGCCCTTGCTTGAGTTGTTGCCGTCAAATTTACAGCAGCTTATGCTTACATTCGCGGTATCTGCCCAAATAGCGGACTTGCTGTTGTGAGAGAATACGCAGTTTTTAATTGATGTCTCGCTGTCGTGAATTGTAATACCCGATTCTTTGGAATCCCTGATTGTGACGTTGTTGAGGCTGAGGCTGCCGTCTGTTGCCGTAATTCCGCCGAGCTCGGAGGCTTTGCCGCTTGTATTGCAAATGGTGAGATTCGATTTTTCCGCGACGATATCAAGGCTGCGTGAACCCGATTTGCCGATTGAGTGGCCGTTGAGGTCAAGAGTTACGGTCTGACCCTTTACGTACAGCTCGCCGTCCTTAAAGGCGTTGTTTTCCTTGTAGTAGAAGATGTCGCTGTTTAGTCTGTCTGAGTTCCAGTCCGTGCAAAGCTGCATTGTGCCGCCGTACTTTACGGTTTCCGCCCAAGCGTCAGCAAGCGAGAACCTTTCGGTTGTTCTGTCGTTAATTGTTACGTTGGCAACTGTCAGGTTGTTTGCGGCGGCGGAAATCCTATTGTACTCCTTTCCTACCGCAGCCGCCATGCTTGTATAGAAATCCATTTTCTTTTCAATTGATTGCCGGATGCTATTTTTCGTGTCAAGGTCGATTTTGCCCGACCGGTAGTTAAGGTCGGCAAGATCGTACTGCGCCTTCATACCGGTAATAAGGTTGGTGTAAAGGAGCGCGTACTGCTCAATAAGCATCCGGTTAAAGCCTGCGCTGTCCTTCTTTACAAGCGCCGCGTCGTAGTTGTTTGACGCGTCCTGCTTTGAAAGCTCAAGATACTGCCGGAAGGTTGGAAGTCCCTTTATGCCTGAGTCGCCGTCGACGATAAGTGTGCTTAAATCCCTGAAGTCCTTTCTGAAACCTTCGCTGCCGATTGTGCAGTCGATAATGTTTTGATAGTCCTGCGCGCAGATTTTCTTTTTATTGAACAGGCTTATCTGTCCTATAGCTTCCTCGTTGTAGCCCTTAACGCTAGTTAAGATTTTTGACATATTCTGAAGCCTTTCAATGCTTGCCAAAGCTTTGACCTGCATGGTCTGATCGTTGAAGTGCTCATCCATTTTGCTTGACAGATCATTGAGAAAGTCGATGATGTCCTGAGTAGTGGGCTGAGGCTTTTCGATTGACTGTCCGTAGAATACTTCAAAGGCTCCGAGAAGTCCCGACGCCACAATTCCTCCTACGGGGTTGGTTGTGGTAATGACTCCCACCAATGTTTCCGCGCCCTTGAACAAACCTTTTACCGCGATGCTTTCGTTGCGGCCGCTTTTGTTTGTTTCGGGAATAATGATTTTCTTTTGAGCCGGTATGATCGCGATGCTCTTTGCCGGAGCCTGAGGAACGGTTGCCGCGCTTGCCGATTTTATCGAAACCGCTGTTGCCGCCGACAGCATCATAAGGCTTGTAAGCATTGCCGCTAAAATCCTTCTTGTTTTGTTTGTATTGTTATTGGTTTTCGTCATTGTGGTTCACTCCTTAGCTGTTTTGAGATGTTTCCCTCTGTTGTGATTACAGTATACAAGACCGACTACAACAGAAGTACAACAAAAAACGGGGGTTTTTAAAAAAGTTTTAAAAAAATTTGCAATCTTTTTGCGGATAGAGTAATATGTAGTCGTAAGCTATAATTAAGGAGTGCGTAACAGTGGCTGTTTCACCTCGGTTTAATCATCTCTGGCGCAGATATAAATGGATACTGCCGATGAGCTTTTTGCTGTCGCTTGTTTTTTCCGTCGCGGCCGTAACCCTGTGCCGCGTGCGCGGCTTTTCGGATATGGATCCAAGCTTTGTTTTCAGCCTTGGCGCGGATATCGTCAGCCTTTCTATCTGCACCGTGCTGCTTTACAGCATCGGTCAGGACAAGGACGGCTCAAGCGAATATATGCGCACGTTCGCCCTGCTGATATTCTCGGTATCGGCGGTGCTGTTTTTTGACGCGGCGTGGATAATGGTTGACGGCATAAAGGAGCTGAGGGTGTGGAATCTGGTAATATGCGTGTTCAGCTACACCGTTACTACGCTGCTGATACTGTTTTTCTGGCGGTATGTCGTAACGGCGCTTAAACTCGGCGGAAAGTTCAGCAGGGCCGCGAATTTGATAATGAACATTCTGCTTGTGCCCGCGCTTATTTCATGTATGGTCAATTTCTTTTATCCGCTGTATTTCAGCGTCAGCAGCGAGGGCGTCTATACCCGTGAGCCGCTGTTTATGTGGAGTCAGGCGTATTTTTTTATCGGTCTTGTTATTACCGCAATCGGTTTCTTTATCTCAAAGGTTTCTGTCAAGGAGAGGTTAATTGCCGCGTCGTTTGTGCTTATCCCCGCCGCTAATCAGGTTATCACGCTTAACTCCTTTGAGCTGTCAACCGAATATCCCGCAATGCTTATTTCAATTGTGCTGGTGTTCGGAGTGCTGGTTGTAAGCCGCGAAAAGGAGCTTATCGCAAAGGAAAAAGAGCTTTATGAAGCCAAGGTCAGCGTTATGGTAAGCCAGATTCAGCCGCATTTTATGTACAACGCGCTTACGTCGATTGCCATGATGTGCTCAATCGACCCCGACACCGCCCGGGAGGCGACCGTCACCTTCGCAAAGTACCTTCGCGGAAACATGGATTCGCTCAAGCAGACCGCGCCCGTTGAGTTTGAGCAGGAGCTTGAACACCTGAAAAAGTACTTATATATAGAAAAGCTGCGCTTCGGCGATTTGCTCAATATCGAATATGATATTCAGGCAACCGATTTCAAGCTGCCGCTGCTCAGTATCCAGCCGCTTGTCGAAAACGCCGTAAAGCACGGCGTGGGCATGGCTGAGGACGGCGGCACGGTTAAGATTTCCGCCCGCGAGACGGACAACGCCTTTGAGGTAATAATAAGCGACGACGGAGTAGGCTTTGACACCTCGGCAGAAAAGCCTCGGGACGGTCGCTCGCATGTCGGCGTGGAGAACACCAAGCGCCGTATCGCCGAGATGTGCGGCGGCGAGGTTAAAATAGAGAGCACAGTCGGCAAAGGAACCGCAGCGACCGTGATATTGCCTAAGGAGGGACAGCGCAATGAAGATACTGTGTCTTGACGACGAACCGTTAGCGCTGAAAATGCTTAAACTTACAATTGAAAAGGTCAGGCCCGACGCTCAGGTTATCGCGTTTTCAAAGCAGAGGGAGCTGATATCCGAGGCAGAGGCAAACGGCTGCGACGTAGCCTTTCTCGATATCCATATGCGCGGCATGACGGGCGTTGAGGTAGCCAAAAAGCTGAAAGAAATCAACCCCAAAATGAACATAATCTTTGTCACGGGCTTTTCCGAGTACAAGGGCGACGCCATGGATATGAAGGCGTCGGGCTATATTATGAAGCCCGTCACCAAGGAGGAGGTCGCATCCGAGCTTGAGGATCTGCGCTTCCCGATCATACCGAAAAAGAATTCGCTGCTCAGAGTGCAGTGCTTCGGAAACTTTGACGTGTTCACGCCCGATGGCGCCCCCGTTCATTTCGAGAGGAGCCGCTCAAAAGAGATTTTCGCGTATCTTGTGCACCGCCGCGGAAGCTCCTGCACCACCAGGGAAATCGCGGCGGCGCTGTTTGAGGACGAGCCGTATGACAAAAAGCAGCAGAGCTATCTTCAGACGCTTATTTCGGCAATGATAAAGAGCCTTAAAAAAATAGGCGCGGAAAGCGCGGTTGTTAAGAGCTACAACGCCCTCTCGGTTAACGTCGATACGCTCGACTGTGACTACTACCGCTTTCAGGAGCTTGACTCGGGCGCGGTAAACGCCTATCAGAACGAGTACATGAGCCAGTATTACTGGGCCGACTTCCTATATGACATATAATACTATTATCAAATAAAACCCTTTAACATCTGTTGCATAAAATTCCGCATAACTGCGTTGTCGTCCTCGGAATACGTCAGTATTCCTGCGTCCTCCGCCTTGTTCTGCAAAATTTTCTGCTAACATCTGTTTTAAAGTGTTTTAATTGAAAATAGTATAAAAATCCTCCGCGGAACCGATTATCCGCGGAGGATTTATGCTTTATTTGTGTTCGGGCTTGTGATATTCCGCCTTGCTGAACGCTATAATCAGCAGAAAAACCTCAGGAACGCAAAACGTACCTATTTTAAAGCCCCGTCCCTTCCGGAAAACATTGCACAGCTTGTTGATATGTATAATCTCCGAAACAATAGTAAATACAGCGGTAAAAGCGAAAAATATGTGGCTGAACAAATGCGTGCCGAGGTTATACTCCTCAATAAACATTTCGCATACCCATAAGACCATATCAATAATAAACCACGCGTGGCTCATTCCGATTATGTGGTGAGAAAGAAACGTGCTGTAAAACGGAATCAGCGCCTTCCAGCCCTTTTCACCGGCTTTTAAAAATATTAACCATTCCGCTGTCAAAAGCGCGGGGATAATCGAAATGGCAATACAAGTGAATATCGCCGCTAAAGGCGAAGAAAAATCAAAAAACATTCATACCCTTCCCAAAATCGGTTCGCTGAGCAAACGTATTATAGCTTCAACCCTTTTGTACCCTGCAAAAACTCATAGAGCTTTTTGTAGATAATGTCCGCGCCGCCCTCGCTGTCGCT
>OMYD01000018.1:32631-38497 GCA_900315195.1 uncultured Eubacteriales bacterium
GAAACGCGCACGCCCTCGCGGTTGTCGTCGGCAAGCTGCCAGTCGGGCTGAGCCTCAGCGTATGCGGTCAGATCCTTGATGATCCTCTCGCCGCAGGCGCGGAAATCCTTTTCGGTAATCTGAAAACGAACCTCAACGCTCTCAAGCGGCTCTTTAAGCGCGGCAGTCAAATCGCTTAAATCCTTGCCCTGCTTTCTCAGCTGCGCCGCCTTGATAATGATTTTTGTGCACAGGTACGCGCCGTCGTCGAGGAAGTAGTTCTCGCGCATAGCGGCGTGCCCCGAGGTTTCAATCGCAAGCGGACAGTTAATGCCCTCGGCGTTAAGCTCAAGCGCCTTGTCAATGACGTTCTTGTAGCCTCTGCGGTAGCGGTAATGCTTTCCGCCCAGGTTCTTCTCAATAAATTCTTTAAGCCCCGATGAGGTGATTGAGTCGGTGACCACCGTGCCGCCGTCGTTGCCCTCAAGCGCTATCGCCGCGGCTACGGCTACAAGGCGGTTGCGGTTGATTTCGTTGCCCTTGCTGTCAACCGCGCCGCCGCGGTCAACGTCGGTGTCAAAAATAACGCCCAAATCAGCGTTGTTCTCTTTTACAGCCTCGCAAATCGACGCCATCGCGACGGCGTCTTCGGGATTCGGAACATGGTTGGGGAACATTCCGTCGGGGTCAAGGTAGCGGCTTCCGCTTGTGTCGGCGCCCAGAACTTTAAGTACCTTGTCCGCGTAAAAGCCGCCCGCGCCGTTGCCTGCGTCAACAACAATATGAAAGCCCCTGAGCGGGTACTCGTAATCCTCGGCGTTTACTTCTTTTTTGATCTTCTCGCACAGACCCTTGGCGTAGTCTTCCATGTAATCGCAGTCGGTTATGCTGCCGCCGCTCTTTTCCTCGGGGCTCTCGCCGTTCTGGGCGTATTCGAGAATCGCCTCTATGTCGCTGCCCTCAAGTCCGCCCTCGCGTGTAAAGAATTTAAGTCCGTTTCTATTATATGGGTGATGGCTGGCGGTGATTTGCAGCGCGCCGTCGCAGCCCAAATCGACCGTGGTCATAAACATGGACGGAGTCGAAGCCAGTCCGCAGCAAAGAACCTGAGCGCCTGCAGCCTTGAATCGGGCGGTAGTGAGCTCCATAATGTGCGGGCCAGATATTCTGCTGTCGCGTCCCACCGAGATTTTAAGCTCATCGGCAGCTTTTCCGACCTTTTTTGAGAGCCAGAGCACAAATCCGTCCGCCATTTTCCGGATAACATCGTCAGTCAGGTTGACATGTTGCCCCTCAACGCCCTCAACAGCGACGCCTCTTATGTCCGTGCCGCTTTTATATTGCTTAAAAACTTCATTCAGCATAAAAAATCCCCTTATCTATATGTTGTATATTGTTGTTACCATTATAGCCTCAAACCCCAAAATCGTCAATACACAAGCCAAAAAACGTTGGGATTAACGGTTTGGAGAGTAAAAGAAAAAATCAAGTTTGTCAAAACGCACTTTGATTTTATTCTAAAAAGAATTAAGTTATCTAAAATGCCCAAAAGACCTGTTAATAATTTAACAAGGTATATTCTTTTAAAGCAATAACATGTCAATATTGCACAAAATACCCCTCTGACAGTTGGCGAAAATTGACAGCAAAATGTCATCATGCACAAATATGCAACCCAAAAATTGTTGACTTTTTCGAAATAGTCCGCTTGACAAATCGGCTTATTCAAAAGCTTACTCGAGTAACAACTGAATAACAAAAAACAGTCGGTAAAAAATCATGATTTGCCAAATGGTAAATGGCGCACGAAATAATATTGATTGGCTCCGAAAGATTTGGGCCTCTCATAGAATTAAGGAGGAAACAATATGACACCCATCATGAGTTTACACAACATTGATGTAGCCGAGTTCCTCGCCGTGCTTGATACCTGCGAGGGCAACGTATATCTTGTAACCAACGAAGGCGACAAACTTAACCTCAGATCCAAGCTTTGCCAGCTCGTAGGCTTGACCAAGCTGATCGAGGGCGGCAAAATTGCCGAGGCAAGCATCTTCTGCGAGAACAAGAATGACGAAAGCAAGCTTTTCAGATTCAACTTCTTCGGCGATACAGCTAACGCTAAGGTTGGATAATAAAAGCTAATCAGGAAAGTATATTTGAAAAGATTCAGTCAATTAATTAATTACACTAATCCACGTTTTTCACGTTAATTTCAAAACTTCTAAACCGAAAAGAGCCGCTGACAAGCGGCTCTTTTCGGCTTTTCAGCGCTTTTCGTCAGGCGATCATTGGCCGCCAGACGAAAAGCGCTATCCCATTACTAAAAAAGCCTCCCTTTATAAGAGAGGCGGCACGGCATTTATGCCGTTACGGAGGATCCCAAAAAAATCGCGCTTTTTAAATCCTCGGTCAGCTTCGCTGACAGCCCCTTTACGAAAGGAGCCTTTTCAGGCAGCGGCGTTATCCTCACATATAAATGTATCTGTTTTAGGTAAACATCTGCCGCAGCTGCCTGACAGGGGCGAGCCCTGTCACTACAATCAAATATTACCGTTACTGTCATAGGGGGGGCGCACACATGTATGCGCCCCCAAAAAACGTTTACGACACTTTTACAAGCAGAGCTTCTCTGTCAAACATGGCAACCAGATATTCAGGGAAAATGTTGCGCCAAAACGGAACTAAATGTTCGCCCTTCGGGTTATAGTGGAAAAAAGCTTGTCTTTTGGAAAGCCATTGCTGATCAGACCTGATTTCATCGCCTCTGCGGATAATTTGTTGTCCTGTTTATCGCCAGAATACATATATACGCAGGGTGACTTCTCAAAGTCTTTGCCTTTCAGGTAGTTTTTCCATACCTTAGAGTCGAAAAACGCAAAAGCAGGAGACAGCGCGCCAACGGTTCCGAAAACGTCCGGATGCTCCATGCCTGCATAGAAAGCAGCCATACCGCCGAGAGAAGAACCGGCAATTGAGGTGTGCGCCGCGTCGGTATAGACATTGTAATCGCTTTATCTGAAGTTTATCTGAAGAACAAATAATGTTGGAGGGAGTAAGCGAATTTTTTTGTATTATATCCCGTAAAACCGCCTTGCGTTATCTGCGGTGATATCCAGTAACTCCTGAATCCCCATGCCGCGCAGGGCGGCTATTTTTTCAGCCGCGTAAATAATCATTGAGCTGTCGCAACGCTTGCCCCTGAACGGCACGGGCGCCATATACGGGGCGTCCGTTTCAAGCAGAAGCCTGTCTATCGGAATTTCTCCCGCCACCTCAACACTGTGGCGGGCATTTTTAAACGTTACTACACCGCCAAGGCTTATGTAGCAGCCTAAGCGCGTTGCCTCGCGCATAAGCTCAACGCTGCCCGAGAAGCAGTGCACCAAAGCCATCGGCTTATACTTGCGCAAAAGGGCAAAAACATCTCCGTGAGCCTCTCTGTCATGCACAATAATCGGCATATCGAGCTGTAAAGAAAGCTGAAGCTGCTCCTCAAAAACGCGCTGCTGAATATCGCGCGGGATATCCCAGTGATAATCCAAGCCCGTTTCGCCTATTGCCACAACCTTAGGGTGCTTTGTAAGCTCCGCGATTTTATCGAGGTAATCGTCGGGTATGTTTTCAAGATTTTCGGGATGGAACCCTACCGCCGCGTAAAAATACGGATATTTTTCGGAAAAGGCTATTGCGCGCGCCGAGCTTTCTAAATCGACGGCGTTATTCACCACGCCGCATACGCCCTTTTCGGGCAGCTGTTTCAGCAGCATTTCTCTGTCCTCGTCGAACCAACTGTCGTCATAGTGGGCGTGGCTGTCAAATATATTGTTGTAATGATTCATATTATCAATTCCTTGAAAAAAGGGGTTGGCTCAAAACTCGAGATTGAGATTTGAGCCAAGCCCCTCAATTTTATTATTAACTGATTTTCCAACCCGCGGGCATATCGTCGTCTACGATAACAAGCTTAAGCTGTTCGTCGTCGCCCTCGCCGTGAACCGCCGAGAGGATCATGCCGCGGCTCTCGATTCCGCAGAGCTTAACGGGCTTGAGGTTTGAAACAAACAGAATCTTTTTGCCCACAAGCTCCTCGGGCTTGTAGTATTTGGCGATTCCGCTGACGATCGTGCGCTCGCCTGTTCCGTCAAAAATGCTGAACTGAAGCAGCTTTTTGGACTTTTTGACCTTCTCGCAGGCCTTTACCTCACCAACGCGGATGTCGCACTTGGCAAAGTCGTCGATGCCGATTTTTGCGATGTTCTCTAAATCCTCGGCTTCCTCAAGCTCTTCAATAGCCTTTTCGCCCTCTGCCGCGGCGGCCTGCATAGCTTTAAGTTCATTCTCAAACTTTTTGGGGTCGATTCTTACAAACAGGGGAGTAGCCTGACCGAGCTGAGTGCCGGGTTTTGTCGCGCCGAAAGCGGACAGGCTGTCATAATCGGCGACGTCGCAGCAAATCTGCTGTAAAATAGCCTTGTTGGTGTCGGGCATAAAGGGCTGTATCAGCACCGCGATATAGCGGATGCTCTCGAGCAGGTTATACAGAACCGTGCCGAGGCGCGGCTTTGTTTCCTCGTTTTTGGCGAGCACCCACGGAGAGGTCTCGTCGATGTACTTGTTGCAGCGCTTAGCTAGGTTGATAACCGCCTCAAGCGCGTCGCTGATATGGAAAATATTAATAGCGTCGTCAACCTTTTTGATGGTGTCAAGGCAGAACTGCTTTAATTCGTCGTCGAGAGGCTCGGCGGCAACAGGCTCCTGGACAACGCCGCCGAAATACTTGTTGTTCATGGCGATCGTGCGGTTAACAAGGTTGCCGAGAGTGTTTGCAAGGTCGGAGTTGAAGCGCTCGATAATGGTTTCGTAAGTTATCGAGCCATCGTTTGCGAAGGGCATTTCGCTTAGCAGGTAATAACGCACCGCGTCGACGCCTATCATCTTGACAAGCTCGTCGGCGTAAATAACATTGCCGCGGCTCTTGCTCATCTTATCCTCACCGAACAGCAGCCACGGGTGACCGTAAACCTGCTTGGGAAGCGGCTCGCCCAGCGCCATAAGCATTATAGGCCAGTAAATGGTGTGGAAGCGCACAATGTCCTTGCCGATGATGTGCGCGTCGGCAGGCCAGTATTTTTTATACATCTCGCTGCTGCCGTCGGGGTCGTAGCCTATTGAGGTGATATAGTTTGAAAGCGCGTCTATCCATACATAAACAACGTGCTTGTCGTCGAAGTCAACGGGAACGCCCCACTTAAAGCTGGTGCGCGACACGCAGAGATCCTGCAGTCCGGGCTTGATAAAGTTGTTGAGCATCTCCTTTTTGCGGCTTTCGGGATAAATGAAGTCGGGATGGCTCTCAATGAAATCCTCAAGCTGCTTCTGGTACTTTGAAAGGCGCAGGAAATACGCCTCCTCCTTCATGGGCTTTACCTCTCTGCCGCAGTCGGGGCATTTGCCGTCAACAAGCTGGCTTTCCGTCCAAAAGCTCTCGCAGGGCGTGCAGTAAAGGCCCTCGTAGCTGCCCTTGTAAATGTCGCCCTGCTCGTACAGCTTCTTAAAAATCTTCTGAACCACGCGCTCGTGCTTTTCGTCGGTGGTGCGGATAAAGTAGTCGTAAGAGGTGTTTAAAACGTCGCAGATATCGCGGATCTCGCCCGCTACCTTATCGACATATTCCTTAGGCGTGCAGCCCTCGGACTGGGCGTACATCTCAATTTTCTGGCCGTGTTCATCCGTTCCTGTCTGGAAAAACACGTCGTATCCCAGCATTCTTTTATAGCGCGCAATAGCGTCGGTCAGCACGATTTCGTAGCTGTTGCCGATGTGCGGCTTGCGCGAGGTATATGCAATCGCGGTAGTGATATAATACGGTTTTTTCTCACACATA
>OMYD01000029.1 GCA_900315195.1 uncultured Eubacteriales bacterium
AACAAGCTGAAGGGCTTGGCTCAAAACTCGAGATTGAGATTATGAGTCAAGCCCCTGATTTTTTCTTTAATTGTAGGGTCAGGTCTTGACCTGACCGCAGAGTAAAATCAAACCCTTTATTCTAAATCTGCGGCACGGTCAAGACCGTGCCTTACAATATCTATAACTATTTTACATTTATTTAACAATAGTTTCTTGCAATCGCAAAGCCCACGGTAGCTAAATACATGAGTACCATTGCCGCGCCCTCTGCCCTGCTGATTTTCTTTGTCAGCGAGAACACAAGCGTCACAACCGACACAACAAGCAGTATTCCCAAATCGATTACCGAGGCGTAGTTTACGGCTATCGGATGAATTGTACCCGAAACGCCTAAAATAAGCAGCAGGTTAAACAGGTTTGAGCCTACCACGTTGCCAACAGCCAGTCCGTTTTCGCCCTTATGCGAGGCGACTATTGAGGTTACAAGCTCAGGCAGCGAGGTACCCAGAGCCACAACAGTAAGGCCGATTAAGGTCTCCGACATTCCGAAAGCTGCCGCGATGTCGCGGGCGTTATTGACTACAAGCTGTCCTCCAAGAATAATGCACGCCACGCCGACTACGATAAGAATCAGGCTTTTCCATACAGCCATAGGTTTTTCATCAGATTCATCGGTTCGGTTTTTTCGAGCCAAAATAATCAACAGCGCCATATACGCGACGAACACCAAAAGCAGCGCTATACCGAACGGGCGGCTGATTTCGCCTATATTATCTGTAAGCGGCGAATCAAACGGCACAGCGCCCGTAATAAGGTTAATTCCCACCGCGGCAAGCACCGCCAGCGTTACCGCTATTGAAAACGGAAAGTCGCGCTTTACTATTCCCCTGTCAATGGGAATCGGGCGGATAATTGCGCATAGGCCAAGCACGGCAAGCAGGTTAAAGATATTTGAGCCCGTTACGTTGCTTATCGCGATCTCATTAGAACCCTCAAGCGCCGCCGATGTACTTACCGCAAGCTCGGGTGCGCTTGTGCCCATTGCTACAATGGTAAGGCCTATAATAACGCCCGGCACCTTAAAGGTTCGCGCCAGAGCCGCGCTTCCGTCTACAAAAAAGTCCGCGCCCTTTATCAGCGCTATGAAGCCGACAACAAGCAGCAGCATGTTTAAGAATATATTCACTTTAATTCCTCCGTAATTATGCTGCATATATCATATCACATTATTAAGTTATACGTCAAGGATATGCGGTGGCAAACTCTCTGCAAAAATAATTCCGAATTCACAATCTGCGCCGTTATACCGAGGCTTCCGTCAAAATCGATTTCTCCAAAGGCGCGCCGGATGGATCGTCACGTTCCCGCGTGGCAACGGGTAACAGACAGCGGCACCCGACAATACCGGGTGCCGCTGCTGTTTATAAGGAGATCATTTATCTGAAATCAGGGAGAAATCTAAATTAATTGGTCTTACCAGTTGAAAAGACGGTCCCAAAGGTTGTCGTCTGACTGGAAATCATCCTGCTTTTCATTTGTGTTAGGCTTTGCCGAGGGAATATATTCGGTAAGCTCAAGTGAGATATCCTGAGTTTTTCCTGATCTGGAAACCGAAAAATTAACCGTATCGCCTACTGATTTATTTTTAAGAGCCTTGTTGATATCCGCCGTGCTCGAAACCTCGGTTCCGTTAACCGCGGTAATCAAGTCGCCTGAATGGAAACCTGCCTCCTCGGCTTTTGAGCCTTTATCAACTGAGAGAACATATACGCCGAGCTTATTTACGTTGTAATAGAACGCGGTATCATAGGAATTAATGTCTACAAACTTCATGCCTGTGTCGATTTTATCTCTGCTGTAGCCGTATTCCTTGAGGTCTTTGATAATATTCGAAACGGTATTTATAGGGATAGCAAACGCGATACCTTCAACCTCGGTCGCGCTGTCCTTTGCGTTTACAATACCAACCAGCTTTCCCTCAGCGTTGAACAGACCGCCACCAGAGTTGCCGGGGCTGATCTGAGCGTTTGTCTGGAGTAGGGTAAGGTTCTTGTTCTCAATAGTAACCTCACGGGCAAGAGCGCTTATAATGCCGTCGGTTACGGTGCCGCCCAAAGTTCCCAGCGGGTTGCCGATTGCGATTACATAGTCGCCTACTACAAGGTTGCTGCTGTTGCCGATTTCCGCCGCGGTAAGTCCCTTGGCGTCTATTTTCAGAAGCGCGATATCATTGTCCTCGTCGCTGCCTATAAGCTTTGCGTCATATGAGGTTGTGCCGTCGCGCAGTGTTACGGTGATTTTATTAGCGTTCTCAATAACGTGATAGTTTGTAATTATATAGCCGTCATCCGAGATAATAACACCTGAGCCCGCGCCCTTTGCCGCGTAGCGCTGTGAGAAACCTCCCGAAACGGTTGCCTCGGTAACGATTTCAACAACGCTGTTGGCCGTCTTTTTAACGATGTCTGAGGTGCTGAGCGCCGACGTTTTAGTGGAGGCGTTTGTAATGTTATTGCCGGAAGTGCCTGAAGTTGTTTCCTGAGTTGAGGAGGAGCTGTCGGAGCTGTCAGAGCCGTTAAGCTTACCGGCCATTATTCCGCCGCCGAAGCCAAGCGCTGTTGAACCCAGCATAGCGATTGCAAGCGCTGCCGCTACAAAACCCTTTGAAGCCGATTTTTTCTCTTTTTTAGGCTTCTTAGCCGCATTGACTACCTTATGCGAATTGTAAACGGTGCCTGCGCTGTAAGCATTTTCTCCGTTTGAGTAATCGGCGTATTGACCTGCGTAAGGATTAGCGCTATGACTGTCTGAGTATACGTCATCGGCAGTTGTGTTTTGGCGCGCGCTGCTTGAATAAGCGTCATCGTAGTTATTGGGATTGTGTTCGGCGTTAGCGTTGTTGCCGTTTATATATGAATAGTGGTACTCTCCGTCTGAGTAATTGCGGTCGGAGTTCCACTCGTAAGAGCTTTCCTGAACAGGCTCGCTTGCCTGCGTAACCTGAGTTTGCTCGGTTTGATAATCATATCCGTCAAAATTATCGCGGGTTTTTTCAAATCCGCTTAAATCCTCGTGAGCGACGGGCGCTTCGTCAAAGCCACTGTTAGGTTGGTTTGTACCGGGGGTTTCATCATAGCTGTTGTTTTCATAAAAATTGTCTGACATAAGGGGTCCTCCGTAAAGCGTAATAATTTTTTATGTTGTCATTATAATAATCCCCTAAAGTGAAAACTATATGAAATAAAATTGAAAAAATCAAGGAATGTTTGTGATTCCCTGATTTTTTTCGAAAAACTATTCTTTTTTCTCTGTCTTTGGAACTATTCGCTTATTGACTTTGATTCCGTCAAAGCGCTTTTTGAACGATACCCTGCCCGTAAACTTCTCGTCGCAGTTTTTGCAGTAGAAATCCGCGTTGAAGTTTTTGTTGCGCAGCTTCCAGCGCTTAACTCTTCGCGCCTGATTTCCGCACTGCTCACAGAAGAATTTAAGCTGCTCACGGTCTATTTCGGGAGAGCTGATGTCGGTGATAAAGAAGTTTTTAAAGAGCATACGGTCATAGAATTCCTCGCAGGCGGCGTCCATAACGCACTTTTCAAGAGGATAGCCGCCTATCACCTTTTTAAGGTTTTTAAGGCTTAGATACGCGTCGGCTGCGGCCCGGTGCTGCTCCTCCTCGGAAAACTTGACTCCGATCATCTCGGCAAAGCGCCCCAGACCTATCTGATTGCCCTCGTCATACTGCCCTATCGCCTTTTCGCAGTACTCCTGCAAATCGCAGTAGCTCCTTAAAAACGGAATGCGCCTGTTTTTTGTGTAGAGCAGAAAATTGTCAATAAGCGCGTGGATGTCGCCAGTGCCCCATGTCATAATCACGGAATCTCCGACAAACCCCGCAAACTCATCGGTGACCGTCAGGAAATCGCCGCCGTCGGCTAAGTCCTCGTTTGTCAGGTGAGTAAGCTGCTTTACCCTGCCGTTGAGCTTCTTTTTAACTCTTGGGGTGATAAGGCGCGAGAACGAGCCGATTTCATTCAAATCGCCGTCAACCTTGACCGCGCCGAACTCGATAATCTCATTTACAAAGCGGTGAGCGGATTTGCTGTAGGCGCTGTTCCACTCTAAATCTAAAATAACAAAATTCATACTCAGGACTTTTTATTGCGGAATTGCTGCTTCATGCGCTGTTCCTTTGAGAGGATTCTTTTGCGCATACGGATATTTTCGGGAGTAACCTCAACAAGCTCGTCGTCGGCAATAAACTCAAGGCACTGCTCAAGCGACATAATAGTAGGAGGCGTAAGTTTTAGAGCGTCGTCAGAACCCGAGGCGCGCGTGTTGGTGATGTGCTTTTTCTTGCAGACGTTAACGGTGATGTCGTCTGACTTGGGGCTGGCGCCGACGATCATGCCCTCGTACACGGGAACGCCCGCGCCGATAAACAGCCTGCCCCTCTCCTGAGCGGCATACAGACCGTAGGTTACGGAATCGCCCGTTTCAAAGGCGATGAGCGAGCCCTGGTGACGGGTGACTATTTCGCCCTTAAACGGCTCGTAGCCGTCGAAAACGTGGTTCATAATGCCGTTGCCGTTGGTGTCGGTCAAAAACTCGGGACGGTAGCCCATAAGGCCTCTGGCGGGGATTCTGAACTCAATGTGGGTAACTCCGCCGTCACGGGTGCCCATGTTGATAAGCTCAGCCTTGCGTGAGCCGAGCTTTTCCATTACCGCGCCGACGTATGAATCGGGGACCTCAACGATAAGGTACTCCATAGGCTCGCAAAGCTTGCCGTCAATTGTCTTGGTGATGACCTCGGGGCGCGATACCTGGAACTCATAGTTCTGGCGGCGCATTGTTTCAATCAGAATTGAAAGGTGAAGCTCGCCGCGTCCGGATACCTTGAAGGTGTCGGCGCTGTCGGTCTCCTCAACCCTGAGGGCGATGTTTGTCTCGGTCTCTTTAAACAGCCTGTCGCGGATGTTTCTCGATGTGACGTACTTGCCCTCTCTGCCCGCAAAGGGTGAGTTGTTTACGATGAAGTTCATCGTAACGGTGGGCTCGTCTATCTTAACGAAGGGAAGCGGCTCAACGCAGTCGTTTGAGCAGAGCGTTTCGCCTATATTAATATCCTGAACGCCGCTTATGCATACGATGTCGCCGATTGAAGCCGAGTCGCACTCGGTGCGTTTTAGCCCCTCAAACTGATAGAGCTTGCCGATTTTTACGACCTTTGTTGTGCCGTCGGCGTGGCAGAGAGTGACGGACTGACCGTTCTTTACCGAGCCGCGCTCAACTCTTCCGACTCCGATTCTGCCGACAAAGTTATCGGCGTCGATATTTGAAATCAGGATTTGCAGACCGCCGTCGAGCTCGCCCTTAGGCGCGGGAATCTCGTTTACGATCGCCTCAAAGAGCGGCGTCATGTCGGTGCCCTGATTGTTATAATCGTCTGTAGCGTAGCCGTCGCGGGCCGAAGCGTAGATTACGGGGAACTCAAGCTGCTCGTCGTCGGCGCCCAGCTCGATAAACAGATCGAGGACTTCGTCTACGACCTCCTCGGGGCGCGCGCCCGGACGGTCGATTTTATTGAGCACTACTAGCGGCTTTTTGCCGAGCCCCAGAGCCTTTTTAAGCACAAAGCGGGTCTGTGGCATACAGCCCTCAAAAGCGTCTACAAGCAGAACTACGCCGTCTACCATTTGCAGAATACGCTCAACCTCGCCGCCGAAATCGGCGTGTCCGGGGGTGTCTACGATATTGATTTTGATGTCCTTATACATAACCGCCGTGGGTTTTGAAAGGATTGTAATGCCGCGCTCGCGCTCCAGGTCGTTTGAGTCCATAACGCGCTCCTCAACAGCCTCGTTCTCGCGGAAAACGCCGCTCTGACGGAGAAGCTGGTCGACAAGGGTCGTTTTGCCGTGGTCGACGTGCGCGATAATTGCTATATTTCTGAGGTTTTCTCTGGTATCCATATACTATACTCCGATTCTTATAATATTACCTATATATTATAGCACCGCGGGGCTTACAATTCAATTTGTAAAAATACATCACATTTCACCGACTGAAGCGGTTTTTTTGCGAAAATTGCCAATCGGCAGCGTGACGCTGCACCCGGCGCGCCTTTGGAGAAATTGTAATAACAAAAAGGTTTCTGCAACGGCGCGTCATAAATCGCGGGAACGGAAGTTTTGTTTACTGCAAACGTCTGATTCGCGTATTGGGTATTGAGGTACGCTTGCCGTTTCATTCGTAGGGGCGCACCCATGTGTGCGCCACTACGACATTAACGGATAAGTTTTATTGACAGGGTTTGACACGCCGTTAACAAAACCCTTTCCGCAACAGCAGCGTCCGAATATAAAAGGCGCGCGGAAACCGCACGCCTTAACAGAATTATTTACTTTCCATGTTTGTCATTCGGTAGCACAGGGTCATCAGGTTGTCGCTGAGGTGAACGTTTTCAACGACCGTGTCGCTGTATTTTGCGCTGATGTCGAAGTGGCTGAAATTCCAGTAGCATTTTATGCCCAGCTTATAAAGCCGCTCAAGCGTCTGCTCAACATTCTGGCGAGGAATACACATAAACGCCGCGTCAACGTGCTGAGCGCTGCAAAAATCCTCGAGCTCGGATTCATCGCGGATGACGATATCGCCCAGCATTCCGCCGATTTTATCGCGGTCGATTTCAAAGCCGCCCACAAGCTCAAAGCCCAGCTTGTTGAAGTCGAGGTGCTTGGAAACGGCGGTGCCGAAGTTGCCCGCGCCGATAAGAATAGCTTTAAAGCTGTTGTCAAGCCCCAGAATATGCCTTATTTCATTTTTAAGCTGGCTTACGCTGTAGCCGTAGCCCTGCTGACCAAAGCCGCCGAAGCAGTTTAAATCCTGCCTTACCTGAGAGGCGGTGACGTTCATAATCTGAGCCAGCTTGGTTGATGAAATGCGCTCTACGCGCTGCTCGTCCAGCTCGGACAGAAAGCGGTAATACCTTGGAAGCCGCCTGATTACCGACATCGAAATACTGTCGCTTTTTGACATTTAGCAGTAAACTCCTTTTATTGTAGGTGTTGCCTTACAGAGAAGCCGCGAGACGCTCGTTGATCGCCTTTAAGAACTCCTCTGTATTCACCTTCCGCTTGTTGGGAAGAGTTGAAATAAGATAGAGGTCGCCTGTCATAACGCCGTCCTCAATTGTCTTGATTGTAGCGGCCTCAAGCTTGTCGGCAAAGTTCATGAGCTCGGGCAGCTTATCAAGCTCGCCGCGCTTTCTGAGAGCGCCTGTCCAGGCAAATATTGTAGCTACTGAGTTTGTAGAAGTCTCCTCGCCCTTTAAGTACTTGTAGTAGTGGCGCTGAACGGTTCCGTGAGCCGCCTCGTACTCGTAAATGCCGTCGGGAGATACCAGAACGCTTGTCATCATAGCAAGCGAGCCGAAGGCTGTGGCTATCATATCGCTCATTACGTCGCCGTCGTAGTTCTTGCAGGCCCACATATAGCCGCCCTCGCTGCGGATCACGCGCGCTACGGCGTCGTCGATAAGGGTGTAGAAGAACTCTATACCCGCCTCGTCAAACTTATCCTTGTACTCGTTCTCGAAGATTTCGGCAAAGATATCCTTAAAGCGGTGGTCGTAGATTTTGCTGATGGTGTCCTTTGTGGCAAACCACACGTCGAGCTTCTGGTCGAGAGCGTAGTTAAAGCAGCTTCTCGCGAAAGATGAAATGCTCTTGTCGAGGTTGTGCATACCCTGGATAACGCCGTCGGTGGTGAAGTCGAAGATGGTGCTGCGCTCCTCGGTTCCGTCGGGCTTTGTTACGCAGAGCTCAGCCTTGCTGCCTGCCTCAACGCGCATTTCGGTGTTCTTGTAAACGTCGCCGTAAGCGTGACGGGCAATGCAGATGGGCTTTTTCCATGTGGGAATGTATGGTGTAATACCCTTTACAAGAATGGGGCTGCGGAAAACGGTGCCGTCCAGAATAGCGCGGATTGTGCCGTTAGGCGACTTCCACATGCTCTTTAAGTTATACTCGGTCATTCTCGCAGCGTTGGGAGTGATTGTAGCGCACTTTACCGCTACGCCGTACTTCTTTGTGGCGTTGGCGCTGTCGATAGTTACCTGGTCGTCGGTCTCGTTGCGCTTTTTAAGTCCGAGGTCATAGTACTCGGTCTTGAGGTCAACATAGGGTGTGATCAAAATATCTTTTAGCTGCTGCCAGATAACTCTGGTCATTTCGTCGCCGTCCATCTCAACGAGCGGCGTTTTCATCTGAATCTTATTCATTAGCTGTTCTCCTTTGTATAGTCAAGCAGTCCGCCCGCGATGATAATAGCTCTTGTTCTGTCGGACAGCTCACATTCGGCTTTAACAGTCTCGCCGTTTGTCTTGTTTACTACGGTAATATCCGAAGCCGCGGCGATTTCCGCCTTGACATCGGGGAGCTCAAGCATATCGCCGAGCTTGATTTTGTCATAATCGGAAGCGTCCTTGAAGGTTAGGGGCAGGATACCCGCGTTGATGAGATTGCTCTTGTGAATACGCGCGAAGCTCTTGACCAGCACAGCCTTTACGCCGAGGTACAGAGGCGCCAGAGCCGCGTGCTCACGCGATGAGCCCTGACCGTAGTTTTCGCCGCCGACAATAATGCTCTTGCCCAGAGTCTTTGCTCTTGCGGGGAACTCCTTGTCACATACGGTGAAGCAGTGCTCGGAGATTTTCGGGATATTTGAGCGCAGGGGCAGAATCTTAGCGCCCGCGGGCATGATGTGGTCGGTGGTGATATTGTCGCCGACCTTGAGCGAGCACGAAGCCTCGATGCTGTCGGTGAGGGGACTTGTCTTTGGGTATTCCTTGATGTTGGGACCGCGCAGGATCTCAACGCTGTCCATCTCCTCAACGGGAGCAGGGTCGATAACCATGTTGTCGTTGATGAGGAACTTCTCGGGCATTTCGATTTCAGCCGCCGCGCCCAGGCTTCTGGGGTCGGTAAACACGCCCGCAAGAGCCGAAACCGCCGCTGTCTCGGGAGATACCAGATAAATCTGACCGTCGGCTGTGCCGCTTCTGCCCTCAAAGTTGCGGTTGAAGGTTCTCAGCGATACGCCCTTGCTGTTGGGCGACTGACCCATGCCGATGCAGGGGCCGCACGCGCTTTCAAGGATTCTAGCGCCTGCCGCGATCATGTCGCCGAGAGCGCCGTTGAGAGCCAGCATATTGAACACCTGCTTGCTTCCGGGAGCGATCGCCAGAGAAACGTTGTCGGCAACCTTTTTGCCCTTGAGGATGTGCGCAACGCGCATCATATCGAGATAGCTTGAGTTGGTGCAGGAACCGATGCATACCTGGTCTACGGTCTTGCCCTCAAGCTCTTTGATAGTCTTGATGTTGTCGGGAGAGTGCGGGCACGCCGCGAGCGGCTCAAGCTCGCTGAGGTTTATTTCGATAACCTCGTCATAAACCGCGTCATTATCAGCGCTCAGCTCAACGTAGTCCTCTTCCCTGCCCTGAGCCTTCAGGAAAGCTCTGGTGATTTCGTCAGAGGGGAATACCGAGGTGGTAGCGCCAAGCTCCGCTCCCATGTTTGTGATGGTAGCGCGCTCGGGAACGGTAAGAGTCTTAACGCCCTCGCCGCCGTACTCAACGATTTTGCCTACGCCGCCCTTAACGCTCATAACGCGCAGAACAGCCAGAATGATGTCCTTGGCGGAAACCCAGGGACTGAGCTTGCCCGTCAGGTTTACTCTTACCATTTTAGGCATTGTGATGTAGTAAGCGCCGCCGCCCATTGCTACGGCTACGTCAAGGCCGCCCGCGCCGATAGCTAGCATGCCGATACCGCCGCCTGTGGGAGTGTGGCTGTCAGAGCCTATTAAGGTCTTGCCGGGCTTGCCGAAACGCTCCAGATGTACCTGGTGGCAGATTCCGTTGCCGGGACGTGAAAAATAAATGCCGTGCTTTTTGCACACCGACTGAATAAAGCGGTGGTCGTCGGCGTTTTCAAAGCCTGTCTGTAATGTATTGTGGTCGATGTAAGCGACGCTCTTCTCCGTCTTTACGCGCGGAATGCCCATCGCCTCGTATTCGATATAAGCCATTGTGCCCGTAGCGTCCTGAGTCAGCGTCTGGTCTATTTTAAGACCGATGTCGTTGCCGACTGCCATTTCACCCGATACAATGTGCTCTTTGATTATCTTTTGCGCAATCGTGTATCCCATGTTTTAACCTCCAAATTATTATTTTGATTTAATAAAAATGCTATCCTGTTAATTATATAACAATCCCCCAAAAAAGTCAACGCCCCCACGGCAGCGTGACGCTGCACCCGGCGCGCCTTTGGAGAAATCGGTTTACGGGAAAGGTCGGTATAACGGCGCAACTGAAGAATGCGGAATTCGGAATTCCGCATTAAAAAAGCGCCCTTATGACAAGAGCGCTCTAAAACTATTTCTTTGCGTGGATTCTTTTTTCCTCGCCCCTTCTCAGGCGTTTTATGTTCTCCTTGTGCATAACCGTTGCGAAAATGCCGATTACAAGCGCGCAGAACGTTGACACAAGCACATACCACAGACAGTTTTGGGTGAGCAGGTGGTCAAAAATAAACGTCACCGCAAAAGTGTACGGCGCGTACATTACAGCGCCCGTAATGCTACCGAGGGAAATGATTTTGCTGATGATAAATACAATAAGGAAGGTTCCCAGAACAAGCAGGAACACGCGCCAGTCGGACGCCAGCATAAGCGCCGCCGCCGTAACGATTCCCTTGCCGCCCTTAAAGTGGAAGTATAGCGGAAAGCAGTGTCCCAGAATACAGAACACGCCCGCGAAATACTTTACGCATTTCAAAAAGCAGCTTTTAAACCATTCGTCGCCGCCCGTAATGCCTGCGAACCATACAAAAATGAAATATGCGATAAACACCGCCGCAATGCACTTTAACGCGTCGCATACGATTGTAATAATCGCGGGGCCCTTGCCCACCGAGCGCAAAACGTTTGTAAAGCCCGCGTTTCCGCTGCCCATATCGCGGATATCAGCCTTGCCCTTTGTGGCGATTTTAGTGACGATAACCGCTGGGTTAATGCTGCCGATAAGGTAAGAAATAACCGCGCAAATCAGGAAAAGATACCAGTTATTGACAAAGTTTTCGGTTACTATTTTGAGCATTATTTATCTCCCCTCTCGCGTATGATGATTTTCACGGGTGTTCCCTCAAGCCCGAACGCCTCTCTTATGCGGTTTTCAAGATAGCGCTGATACGAAAAGTGGAACAGCTCCTTATCGTTGCAGAAGAACACGAATGTCGGCGGCTTTACGCCCGCCTGAGTCATATAGAATATTTTAAGGCGCTTGCCCTTGTCTGACGGCGGCTGAACTCGGGTTGTTGCCTGTGCCAGCAGCTCGTTGAGCATGCCTGTTGTAATGCGGCGGTTGGTGTTTTCAAAGCACATCACAATGCTCTCAAAAAGCTTGTCAACGCGCTGACCTGTTTTCGCTGAGATAAATACCTGAGGCGCGTAGGACATGAACGCGAAATCAGTATCAAGCTTCTTTTTGAACTCCTGCATGGTTTTGTCGTTCTTTTCAACCGCGTCCCACTTGTTGACGGCGAGAATACACGCGCGCCCCGCGTCATGGGCAAGTCCCGCCACCTTGGTGTCCTGCTCGGTAATGCCCTCGGTAGCGTCAATCATGATAACGCAGACGTCGCTGCGCTCAATAGCCATTTTAGCGCGGAGAATGCTGTACTTTTCGATGTCGTCATATATTTTGCTCTGGCGGCGCAGTCCCGCCGTATCGGTAAAGTTGAATTTGCCGAAGCGGTTCTCAACCAGAGTGTCGATCGTATCGCGCGTTGTGCCCGCTATGTCGGACACAATACAGCGCTCCTCGTCGGTGATTTTATTTATAAGCGAGGATTTGCCCGCGTTAGGCTTGCCTATAACGGCTACATTTATTACGGAGTCGTCATCGCCCTCCTCGTCGGAAAAGCTGAGGAACTCAAACACGCGGTCAAGCAAATCACCCGTGCCGTGGCCGTGAACAGCCGAAACCTGAACGGGATCGCCCAGGCCGAGGTTATAAAACTCATAAAACTCCATAGGCGGGTCGCCTACGGAATCGCATTTATTTACGCAGAGCACAACGGGCTTGCCCGACTTCTGAAGCATTTGAGCGACTTCAACATCGGTCGCTACCATGCCGCTTTTGAGGTCGGTTACAAGGATGATCGCCGAGGCGGTGTCGATTGCGAGCTGAGCCTGACGGCGCATTTGTGAAAGGATAATATCGTCGCTTTTAGGCTCGATTCCGCCCGTGTCAACCACCATGACAGACCTGCCGCACCACTCAATTTCGCCGTAAATACGGTCGCGGGTAACGCCGGGAGTGTCATCGACGATAGACAGCCGCTGCCCGATAAGCTTATTAAACAGAGTGCTTTTGCCGACATTAGGCCTGCCGACAATAGCGATAACGGGTTTGCTCATTTTTTACCCCCTTAACAATGATTTGCAAGGCAGATCAATTCATTTGCCGCAGGCAAAATTCATGGCAAAGCCAATTCATGAACCGTCAGGTTCAATTCATTCTTGGCAGAAACGTTTATGATATATAAACCTTATATGCAGGAATTAATTGTTGCTTACGCAACATGAATTTACTTCGTAATGAATTGCCGCAAGCGGCATGAACTGACAGCTTTGCTGTCATTAAAAATGAAAACAGGGCGAGCAGAAAGCCTGCCGCCCGTTTAGTTCACATAAAATAATTAAGCGTCTTTCTTAACGACAACCTGTCTGCCCTTATACATACCGCAGTTTGTGCATGCCTTGTGAGCAGCGGTAAGCTCGCCGCAGTTGGGGCAGGTTACGAGTGTGGGAGCGCTGAGCTTCCAAACTGATGAACGTCTTGAGCTTTTTCTCGCGTGTGAAGTTTTTCTGGTGGGTACTGCCATGACAAAGACCTCCTTATATGTGTATTAATCCATAAGCTGTTTTAGAATTTCGAGCCTGGGGTCAACGGTTTTGCCCTCGCATTCGCATTTGCCGCTGTTAAGGTTCTGTCCGCAAGCGGGACACAAGCCCTTGCAGTCGCTTCTGCACAGGTTTTTCTGCGGCAAATTAAGCAGAATGTCCGAGATAACAACCTCGTCCAGCTCTACGGTAAAATCGGGTGTTTCAATATAATCGTCATTGCCCTCGTCAACCAAGGTCTGAGCCAGCCTGTGAACAAAGGTCTTTTGCTCGCGGCGTACAAACTGCTCGGTGCATCGGTCGCAGCTTCGTGAATAGTCGTAGCTGCAGTCGATCGTGAGCGTTACCAGACTTGCGCGGTTGCGTGCGGTAGCGGTGACAGTAACGGGAGAAGTGAATGGAAAAACTCCGTCAACGTCAATGTCAGCGATATCAAGCTCGTATGTGAGCTGTTGTTCGCAGTCCTCGTTGAGGAACACGGATTTGAGTTCAAAAAGCATGATAGCACCTCGGACATTATGAACGCATATTAAAACGCTGTCTTATATTATACAAAACGAAATCCCCTTTGTCAACAATAAAAACCGATATTCTAAGCAGATTTTTTTATTTGTTTGGCGGATTTTGTTTTATAATTCTAATTTGGAATTATCATTTGGCTGTATTATTGCAGCTGAGCGGTATATTCAGCCAGATAGCGCTGAATTACCGTGGCGTCCTCAACATCGGCCTTGCCGTTATGTGTCATGTCGATATTGACAATTGCCTGCGGACTGAGTTTCTGATACTCGGACACGGCGCGCTGAATGGCAGTCACGTCGCGGATAGTAACAAAGCCGTCGAAGTTTGCGTCGCCGCGGACATCGGTAATAGCTGTAAACAGCCAGCCGTTATCTAAGGCGTACTTTTCGGCTGTGCTGCCCGTAAAGCCGTACATAACGCGCGTTTTATTGCCGTAGCCGAAGGAATTCTGGAACACCTGCTCATACTCCAAATCGGGGTTAAGGACGGTAAAGCTGTTGACATTATTTGTATCCATAAATGCGTAATCGCCTACATACTTCACGCTTTTCGGAATAACGATATCGCCCTCAAGCGCGGTGCAGTTCCAGAAGCAGTTGGTGGGAATACTTGTCAGGCTTTCGCTTAGCTCAAGGCTTTTGAGCGAGGTGCAGTTCATAAAGCATGAGTTGCCAAGCTCGGTAACGCTCGACCTGATAACAAGCGAAGAAAGCGAGGTGCAACTGTAAAACGCCTTTTCGCCTATAGACTTTATGTTTCTGGGAAGGCGCATTGTTGAAAGGTTGGAGCATTTGCAAAAGGCGTTCTTTCCGATATTTGTAACGGTTGATGGGAACGTAACGCTTTTAAGCGTGGTGCTGTTTTCAAAAGCGCCGCCGCCAATGCCCAGCGTGCCCGATTTGAAGGTAACGGACTGAGGAACATCTCCCTTGTATTTATATGCCACGTTGCCCGCGTAAACCATGCCGTCTGGCTGCCTTTCAAGCCAGGGCGTACCGAAAAACGCGTCATAGCCTACGCTCTCAAGCGAATCGGGAAAGCTGAATGATGAGATCTGAACGTTGCTGAAGGCGTAGTCGCCGATTTTCTTCAGACCGGAAGGAAAGTTGACAGACGTAAGATAATCATGGCTTGAAAACGCTTCCCCGCCGATCTCGGTAACGGTTGAGGGAATGTTTGCGTAAAAGCTGGTGTCGCCGCCCAAGTAATAATGCACCTTTGTTTTGTCCTTGCTGAGCAAAAACGAGCCGCTCATTGTGAGGTGCTGATTTGATGATGACACGGTCATATTCGATACCGGGCAACCGTCAAACGCGTCGCCTATAGACTTTATGCTGCTGCCGAGATATACGTCGGTAATCTTTTCGCAGTCGCGGAAAGCGCCGTCAATCGAAGCCGAGCAGCCGTCGGGAACTTTTACCGAATTAAGGCTTTTGCAGTCGGAGAACGCCGCAGCCGACACATTGGTAACAGAGAGCGGCAGCGCGACCGAAGTGAGCGCCGTATTTGAAAAGGCGTGGCTGCCGATAGTTTTAAGCGGAGGATTAAGGTTAGCTGCAGACAGCTTTGAGCAGTATTCAAATGCGCCGTAGCCGATGTGGGCGATATTTCCGATGAATTTTACGGTAGTCAGCTCGGTGCACTTTCTGAAAGCGTCCTGAGAAACAGTCGTTACGCCCTTGCCGAAAGTAATCGTTTTGATTTTTGAGCGCAGGCTGTACCACGGAAGCTGAGTATCGTCGGGATAGTAACCCATTCTTCCGTCGCCTGTGCCCGTAATTGTCATATTACCCGTTGAGCTGTCAAAGCTCCATGTGCAGTCGCCCGTTGTGCCGCTTGAAGCGGAAACAGAGCTGTCCGCGATAACGACAGCTAAAGCGGAGGGCGCCGCGGCAGCAAGCGAAATAAGTATCATTGCCGACAGAATTACAGAAATAAGCCTTTTCATCATAATCCTCCTATTTGTGCTGATACTATTATAAGAAATATTTGCCGCTGTTTCAATTGACAAACCCTCAAAAATCAAGCCGTTTCCGCCCGTATTTTTCAAATATTTTGTTAAAACAAAAAGGGCGGCACAAAGCCGCCCAAATTAATCTTGAATTATAATCAAACCTTTTCGCAAACCGCGTTGATTGATGCGGGAACATCCGCCTCGTCAGCCGAAATCAGCAGAACGATGCTTGTTGAGCAGGTTTCGCTGAGGGCCTGGAGCTTCTTTGTGAACTCCTCAAGACCCGCGATACCTTCCTTGCAGATTTTAAACGTAGAGTCTACCAGAATATCGGTAACGTCGTAGTTGCCCGCGCAGATACCGCTGATAAAACCGTAGAGCATATCGTAGCCCGAGATTGCGTACTGATCGGTGTCGATAAGTCTTGCCTTGTGAGTAACGTCGTATGTGAGCTTGGCGCCCTTTTCAATTACAACAACATTGCCCGATGAAGTCTTAACAGCCTCGTTAGCGCGCGCAATGAGCTTTTTTGTTTTTCCTGTGCCTTTTTTTCCGATAAGTAAAGTAACCATTTTAAATTCCTCCTGTGTTTCGTAGTGAAGTTATCCCAGTCTTGCCTCAAGAGCCGCCTTCTGGCTTTCGTAACCGGGCTTGCCGAGCAGAGCGAACATATTCTTCTTGTAGCTTTCTACGCCGGGCTGGTTGAAGGGATTAACACCCAGCATGTAGCCTGAAATAGCGCAAGCCTTCTCGAAGAAGTAAATAAGATATCCGAGCTCTTTTTCGTTCATCTCGGGAACGTTGATAACAACGTTGGGAACGCCGCCGTCGTTGTGCGCCAGAACCGTGCCCTCAAACGCCTTCTGATTGACAAAGCCCATGGTCTTGCCCGCAAGGAAGTTCAGGCCGTCAACATTGGTCGGATCGGTGCCAAGGGTAACCTCTTTTTTACATTTATCAAAGAGGACAACAGTTTCAAACATCGTGCGTCTGCCGTCCTGAATATACTGTCCGAGAGAGTGCAGGTCGGTTGAGAAGATAACGCTCGCGGGGAAAATGCCCTTGTTATCTTTGCCCTCGCTCTCGCCGTAAAGCTGCTTGAACCATTCAGCCATCATGGTGTAGGCGGGCTCGTAGGAAACCATGATCTCCATGGTCTTGCCCTTGCGGTAGAGAATATTGCGGATAGCTGCGTACTTGTAGCAGTCGTTTGTCATAAGGTCGTCGTTGTCGAAGTCCTTCTGAGCAGCCTGAGCGCCCTGCATAAGAGCGTCGATGTCAGCGCCGGAAACGGCGATGGGAAGCAGACCTACCGCTGTAAGCACGGAGAAACGTCCGCCGACGTCATCGGGTACTACGAATGTCTCGTAGCCCTCTTTGTCCGCAAGCTCCTTCAGTGTGCCGCGCGCCTTGTCGGTGGTGCAGTAAATTCTTTCCTTAGCGCCCTCCTTGCCGTACTTGTTCTCAAGCATTTCACGGAATACGCGGAAAGCGATAGCGGGCTCGGTGGTGGTGCCCGACTTTGAAATCATATTAACGGAAACGTCCTTGCCCTCGCAAAGCTCCATGATCTCGGCAAGAGCCGATGAACTGATTGAGTTGCCGGTGAAGAAAATCTGAGGAGTGTCCTTGCAGGTAAGGTTGTAGTTCTGAGAAGTCAGAAACTCGATCGCCGCGCGGGCGCCCAGATATGAGCCGCCGATACCGATAACAACGAACACGTCGGTGTCCTTTTTGATTTTCTCGGCAGCCGCCTTGATGCGCGCGAATTCCTCTTTATCATAGTTGGTGGGTAAATCAAGCCAGCCGATGAAGTCGTTGCCCAGACCTGTGCCGCTGTGAAGCGCCTTGTGAGCCGCCTTTACCTCCTCGGCAACGCCGGAAAATTCATGCTCGGCAACAAAGCCCTGTAAATACTTGTCGTTTAATTTTGTAGCCATATAGTAATCCTCCATAAAATACTATTTGTTTTATTATACAATAAGACAAGCTTTTTTGCAAGGCATTCCCCAATTTTTTTATAATGCTAATAAAGAATGAAACAGTCTGCCGAATACCAAGCCGAAAGAGGTCTTTTCAACCTCCTCGGTCGACACCACGTCAAAGCTCTTTGTATCGCCGCCTATTTTATATATTACGCTGCCCGCCTTTTCGCCCTCAAGCACGGGAGCCTCAAGCGAATCGGGCAAGGCTATATCGTACTGTACCTCGTCGGCGCTCGCCCTGTTTACAACCACTCCGCCGTTTATTTCGCAGTTAAGCTTCGCGGTTTTTTTCATGCCGCCCTCAACCGCTATTTCGTCAGGCAAATCCTCGGGAAGTTTTAATTCTTTTAAAGCATAATTAGCGAATCCGTAGTTTAAAAGCGCCGCGGCGTCGGCAAACCGCTGTTTTCCCGTGTCCGCCCCCAAAACAACGCCGATAAGTGACATTCCGTCGCGCTCAGCCGTAGCCGAAATGCAGCAGCCTGCGTCGTCGGTAGTGCCTGTTTTAAGGCCTGTTATGCCCTTGTAAGTTTTCAGCAGCTTGTTGGTGTTTACAATCTGGGTCTCGCCGCCGCGAAGAGTGTCAAGCCAGATTGAAGTGTAGTCGAAGATTTTCTTGTGCTTCATAAGCTCGCGCGACATAACCGCGACGTCGTAAGCCGAGGTCACATGACCGTCCTCGTCAAGCCCGTTGCAGTTTTTAAATACGGTTTCCTTCATCCCCAGCTGAGAAGCGCGCTCGTTCATCTGAGCAACAAAGGCGTCCTCGCTGCCGCTGATATGCTCGGCAAGGGCGACCGCCGCGTCGTTCGCGCTGGCCACTACCGTCGCCTTTATCATGTCGTCGGCGCTCATCTTCTCCCCTGTTTCAAGCCAGATGTCGCTGCCGCCCATCGACGAGGCGTGCTCCGAGGCTGTAATGGTATCGCCAAGCTTCAGCTTGCCGCTGTCCATAGCCTCAAAAACCAGAAGCAGAGTCATAACCTTTGTGATTGACGCACACGGCCGCTGTTCATGCGAATTTTTCTCATAAAGAATTTTACCCGTAGACGCTTCCATCAAAACACCCGACGGGGCGGAGATAAGCTCCTTTTCCCCGGCGGCGGCAGCCACCACCGAGCATGAGAGCAGCGTAAGCGCCAACACAATTGAAATTAATTTTCGTAACATAAAAAAACACCTCGCCCAAATGTATGAGCGAGGTATATAACATATGTATATGGATTTCCCGAAAATCAGGAGTTTATGACACAAACCGCGTGGGCGGAAATGCCCTCAAGCCTGCCCGTAAAGCCGAGCTTTTCCTCGGTGGTCGCCTTTACGCTGACCTGAGAAATGTCGATTCCGCAGCTTTCGGCAATAGTTTGCCGCATGTTGACTATATAATCCTTGAGCTTGGGCTTCTGCGCGATAACGGTTGAGTCGATGTTGCCGATTGAATATCCGTTTTCCGAGAGGATTCCGCAAACCTCCCTTAGCAGGAGCATGCTGTCGGCGCCGCTGTACATCTCGTCGGTGTCGGGAAAATGCTGCCCGATGTCGCCCAAAGCGGCGGCACCGAGGAGCGCGTCCATTATGGCGTGAGCCAGCACGTCGGCGTCAGAGTGACCTAAAAGCCCGTACTCGTACGGAATCTCAACTCCGCCGAGAATCAGCTTTCTGTTTTCGGCAAAGCGGTGCACATCGTAGCCGTGCCCTATTCTGATCATGACTGTAACCTCTTGCTTAAAATGCTCTCGGCGATAAGCACGTCGATCGGCGTGGTGAGCTTGATGTTCTCACGACTGCCTTCAACGATAAGAACCTCGCCGCCCATCTTCTCAATAAGCGAGCAGTCGTCGGTAACGCTGTCGAGGCTTTCGGCGTCGTTAATGGCAAAGGTGTACAGCTCCTTTTCAAACACCTGAGGAGTCTGCACAGCCCTGAGAGACGCGCGGTCGGGTGTGTTGACGATATAGCTGTTCTCGTCGGCGATTTTGATCGTATCGGTAACGGCGGTGCCTACTGTAGCGGCTCCCGTCTCAAACGCCGCCTCAACAACCGCGGTTATTTCATCGGTGGTAATAAGCGGACGCGCGCCGTCGTGAATCGCGAAATACTCAGCCTGAGCGTCAGCGGCGAGAATGCCGTTCTTTACGCTTTCGGCGCGGCACGAGCCGCCCTCAACAACAGCGCTTACCTTGTCAAAGCCCTCTGACTGAGCCAGCTCGAAGATGCGGTTGATGTCCCGGGCGCGGCTTACAACAACAATTTCGCTGATAAGAGCGCACTTTTGAAAGGCGCTGAGCGTGTATGAAATGGCGGGCTTTCCAAGAAGCGGAATAAACTGCTTGCTGTCGGATATGCCCATGCGGGTTGAGCCTCCCGCGGCTACAATAATAGCTGAAACAAAAGCGGACATCGCGCACCTCCGTATATTATTACAAGACCTACCGAAAGGCGGATAAGGTCGGGAGCTATGCCTGCCTCACGGAGCTGTTCGTCGCTGAGCTGACGGTGAGTGTGGCTCGCGGGATGAAGCAGACAGGTTCTCGCGTCGGCAACATGGGTGGCGATAATCATCAGCTTGAGGCTGTCCATAAAGGCGATCGCCTTATCTCTGCCGCCCTTGACCGCGAACGCCATTACGCCGCAGGAGCCGTTGGGAAGGTACTTCTGAGCAAGCTCGTAGTTTTCGTCGCCCTCAAGGCTCGGATAATGGATCCACGCGACCTTGTCCTGAGATTTGAGGAACTGAGCGATTTTAAGCGCGTTTTCGCAGTGGCGGTTCATTCTTACATGCAGGCTTTCAAGGCCGTTGTTGAGATAGAACGCGTTCATCGGCGACTGAATTGAGCCGAGGTCGCGCATGAGCTGAGATGTGGCCTTGGTGATGTAGCCGAGCTTGCCGAACTTTTCGGCGTAAACAAGTCCGTGATAGCTTTCGTCTGGAGTAGTAAGCCCGGGGAACTTGTCGGCATGAGCCATCCAGTCAAAGTTGCCGCTGTCGACAATAACGCCGCCTACGCTAATAGCGTGGCCGTCCATGTACTTTGTGGTGGAGTGGGTAACGATGTCCGCGCCGAACTCGATCGGGCGGCAGTTAACGGGAGTGGCAAAGGTGTTGTCAACAATGAGCGGCACGCCGTGAGAGTGAGCAAGGCGAGCGAATTTTTCGATATCAAGCACCGAAACGGTGGGGTTAGTAATAGTCTCGCCGAATACCGCGCGGGTGTTGGGGCGGAACTCCTTGGCAAGCTCCTCCTCGGAGAGCGTCTGGTCAACAAAGGTGACGTCGATGCCCATCTTCTTCATTGTTACGCCGAGCAGGTTATATGTACCGCCGTAAATCGCTGACGAAGCTATGATATGGCTTCCTGTTTCACAGATATTGAACAGCGCGAAGAAGTTGGCGGCCTGTCCGCTCGATGTAAGCATTCCGGCTACGCCGCCCTCGAGAGCCGCGATTTTTGCCGCGACCGCGTCATTTGTGGGGTTCTGCAGACGGGTGTAAAAATATCCGCTGGCTTCCAAATCAAACAGCTTGCCCATATCGTCGGATGAAGCGTACTTCCAAGTGGTGCTCTGGTAAATGGGGAGCTGTCTGGGCTCGCCGTTCTGAGGCTCATAGCCCGCGTGCAGGCATTTTGTTTCAACGTTCATAAATATCAATCTCCTTTAAGGTTTTTTACTTTGCAAATAATTTACTAGTCGGTGCCGAAAATAACCGCCGCAACGATTAGAATAAAAAGTATAACCGAAATAATGCGCACGGCCTTGCGCTTGCCGTCGGGCATTTCCTCGTATTCATCATCGGCAAAAGCCTCTGCCCCGTCGGCGCCGTCGCTTATAATCTCCTCCTCGCCCTCAAGCTTTATCGCGCCGATTCCGACGCAGAGGTCATAAGCCTTGTCATAATCATCGGCGGCAACATAAATGTCCTGAACCGAGTTATCAACGCCCGTTACCGCCTTGGCGGAAAAATTGCGCTTCTGCGGCCTGCTGTCGTTAGGGATTCCGTTATCCGTCAGCGCTGTGCGGATCCGCTCAAGCTCAAAGCCCGACGCGGTTATCAAAAATTTTAAAGTTTTTTCTTCCATAGTTTTCTCCTGTTTCCAATAATACATCATCATTCTAGCACAAAAAGCGCCAAGGGGCAATAGCTTATTGCAATTTTATAGCCGGACAAACAACTCAGTCTGTCCGGCATACCTTTTTGCTATGCATAAAGCGGCTTTGTGATTTTCAGAATAAAACGGGCTGAACCTGCCGCCCCTCTAAAGCCGCAGCGGCGCACTCGGGTATTCGGTTGAAATCCGCCACAAGCGAATTCGGTTTTTTAACAGGATCGTCCTGACGCAGCGGAACAAAGTAGATGTTTTTGGTGTTCATTAATCTGCCGATGTTCTGCGCGGACGCGCCCAGAGCGTCGTTTGTAGCGGCGCAAATCAGCACAGGCCTTAATACGCGCAGGTGAGATTTTGCCGCCATTGTGACAGAGGTGTCCGTTATGCCGAGCGAGAGCTTGGCAAGCGTATTGCCCGTGCACGGCGCGATAATCAGCAGGTCGCACATCTGCTTGGGGCCGATAGGCTCGGTTTCTACCGACGTACTCAGCACCCTGTTCCCCGTTATCAGCTCGGCTCGTTTTACCATGTCCTCAGCAGCGCCGAAGCGTGTGTCGGTGGTAAAGGCGTTCTGCGACATTATCGGAATAACCTCGTAACCCTCGCGCACCAGCGCGCTCATCTGTTCAAATGCCTTTGAAAAGGTGCAAAAGGAACCGCACATGGCAAATCCTATGGTTGCTTTTGTCACCGATTTACCTCCTCGATAATTGAAAAAACTGTTTTTTTGATTATTTCTCCCGCGGATTTCGGAGAGCATTTTCCCGGAAGTCCCGGAGCGCTGTGAGCGTCTATACCCAGCCTGCGCGCGCTCTCAAAATCCACTCCCCCGGGAAGGGAGGCAAGGTCTATCAAAAGCGCGGTTCTGTCGGTGTTTTCAAGCAGATTTTCGTCAAATATCATCGACGGCACGGTGTTGAAAATAAGCTCGTATCCCTTTGCCGACTTCATACTTTCGGTATTTACGGCGCGGTAGCCAAGCGCCTGAATATAAGCCAGGTCCGACAGTTTGCGCGCGCTTACGGTAACGTCGCTTCCAAGCGACCTGAGCATCCGCGCAAGCAGCTTTCCTATTCTGCCGAAGCCCGTTACAAGCGAGCGGCTGCCGAAAATTGTGCCCTCGTACTCGCGCATGGCTATTTCAATAGCTCCCTCAGCGGTAGGAACCGCGTTAAGGATCGCAAAATCATCGCGCTCGGCATAATCGTACACTAAGGCATTGGCAAGCTTTGGATATACGCGCAGCAGCCGCCCGCGCATACCCGTAAATACGGGCTTTTGGCTAAGCGCCTCAAGCTCGTCGTCCGAAAAGTAAATATTTTGTAAGGCAAAGGGCGCGTTTATGCTTTTGTCGGTGCGTACGCATGGAAGCGGCAAAATGACCGCATCGCTGAAAAGCGCCGCAGCCCTTACGTCGGATAAATTGTTAAAGCCCTGACCCTTTAGCTTGTCAAAGCCCGCAAGGATAACTCCGTAACCGTCCCTTAAAAGCGACTCGGCAAGAAAAAGCTGCCGTTTGTCGCCGCCGATTATACCAAAGATTTTAATGCTGTTCATAAAAAAACACCCGCACTTGATAGTCTTGATACTCTATCCTATGCGGGACTGAATTATTTGTTAAACGCAGAACAGGCCGCCTGTAGGCAGCCTGTTCCACGATTGTGTGTTTTATGAAAATGAATGCTCCAGAACGCAATTCATTTTGCCTGATTAACAGGAAGAAGGCATAAAAGCGCCAATCACAACATGTTGTGATTATCCTTCCGTTTATGTATATTATACTGTTTTTTAGCCTATTTTTCAAGGGTTAAAAATTGAATTTGTCCTATCTCAACAGGCAAAATGACAATTTGCACAATAAACGCACATGAAGTTTGTGCACTATTTTTTGATATTCCGAGGAATTCAAATATTACGGTTTATTATTTTTTTATTAATCGGCAAAGTCTACAAAAATTTCATTCCTGTTTCGGCAAGAATTATAATGATTATATATTGGCTGCTTGTGATTTTTTGTGGTAAGAATACCGATTTCGGCAGAAACAGTGAATTATCGGCAGATTTTGCTAAATGAGAGGCAGATATTTATTCTTTGCTGATTATTAACCTGTTTCCCAATTATTTCACCCGTTTTAGTTCTAAAAGAGAATAATAAACACCTTATTATCCAAGCAAAGTCCTGACAATGACACAGTAAGCACTAATTTATCATATTTTCGAACATCCGTTTGCACATCTCTTAAAAACGTGCTATAATTAAATCAGGAAGTTATACTAAATCCTGATAGAAAGCTGACTTTGATTTGGGAGGATATTTTTCGCAAGACGAGGCGAAGGACGCCGCAAGGCTGGCGCCTTGCAAGGGCGACAACAAAGTATTGCGGAAAACAGACCGCAAAGCCTGTCCGCTTTTTATTAGGTATCAGTATTTTTTCCCGCGAGGTCAGCCCCACCTCGGCAAGAACATTTAACCTAACGAATAAGAAAGGATCGCAAATGAACTATTTTGAATGGTCGCAGGAATACGAACAAACCGCAAGGGAGCTTGACAAGGTAATAACGCGCTTAAAAAAGCAGCGTATCGGCAAGCGCGAGGGCGAAAAAAAGGAGCTTTCGGACAGAATCGCGCTTTACAAATCATATCGAAACGAGTGCGTGTATATAGCAAACCATCTTTTGCAGCGTCATTTGGGGGTGGCGTAAATGCGGGCGCAGCAATTTAGGCTTAACGTTAAGAACCAGGATTTTTTCAACTATTACATTCACAACAAAGGAAGCTCAAACAGCGATGAGATCGCGCGCAAAAAAGAGTTTCTGACAGAGGCAATAATTGAGGATCTGACTCCTATGCAGCGCTACTGCCTGACAGAGTATCATTTAAACGGCGTCAAGCAAAAGGATATTGCCGCAAAGCTTGGTATAAACAGCTCAACCGTTTCGCGTCATATCGCGGCGGCGACAAAAAAGCTGAGAAGAACAGCGCGGTTATACAGGTAAAAAAAGGGATTGGCAAACGCCAATCCCTTTGTCATATATTTTATTCCTCGCTGTCGTCCTCATCGTTGTTAAAGTTCTGCAGAGCTTTGTTGATGTTGACGGCTAAGGTTTTTTCGGAAATATAGCTGAACACCCACACAAGCGCGTAAACCGCTAAAACCATTGCCGCAATTATCAGCATGTTGCCGAAGGTTGAGTACCATCCGAGGATGCGCCCCTCGATAAGGATTACCGCCTCAATAGCGAAAAAGTGAATTATAACGCGGATATAAAACTGCTTTTTTGTCGGCTCATTTCTGAAGAAAAACAGCAGTGAAGGCAGGCTGCCCAAAACCCCCGTAAGCATCATAACCCACGGAAACGACGCGTCTATAGGGTAATTCAAGCCACCCGAAAACAGGGTGTTTGAGGCGGCTATTACAAACATCGCGCAAACGGTAATAATAAAAAACTGCATAATAATCACTCTGGCCATGCTTTTTACATTTTCGCTCATAATTGCACCTCACATTCCTATCTTCTTTTTAAACGCCGCTACATACTGGCGCGAGATCACAACAACCTCGCCGTTTTGCAGCTTTGCCTCAAGTCTGCCGTTAACTGATGAAGAAACCGAGCGGATTTTAGCGATATTTACAATCATCGACTTTGAGCAGCGAAACAGCTTTGTGCCCCTGGTCTGCTCCTCAATTTCATAAAGCTTCAGCTTTGTGTCGAACACGCTCTTTTTAAGGTAAATAAACGTTTTGTTGTCAACAGACTCAATGTAATATATTTCCTTGGCAGGCACGGGAAAAACCTCGCCGTCACGCGAGGCGAGAATCATCGCTTCGTCGCTTTTTAGCTTTTCAACGACCGAGAGCACTTCCTCGTTGATTTCGTGGCACTGTACAAGTATTTCTTCCTCCTGAGGAGGGCTGATTTGCTTTATTGATATTTTAAACATCGCTTAGCCTCCGTAATTGATGATATAAATAAGTATATCACGGTTTTCAGCAAATGAAAAGAAAAAAATCGGACAAACAGCTTTTTTGCTGTCTGTCCGATATCGTTAAGCTAACAATTAAGCCTCGGCGATAACCTCAACCTCTACCAATACATTCTTGGGAAGGGTTTTAACCGCGACGCATGAGCGCGCGGGCTTGCTTGTGAAGTATGTGCCGTAAACCGCGTTAAACGCCGCGAAGTCGTTCATGTCGGCAAGGAAGCAAACTGTCTTTACCGCCTTGTCAAGGCTGCTGCCCGCCGCCTCGAGAACGTTTTTGAGGTTTTTGCAAACCTGCTCGGTCTGAGCCTCGATTGTTGTCGCCTCAACGTCGCCGACAGCGGGGTTGATTGCGATTTGACCGGAGGTAAAAACAAGACCGTTGGCCTTGATTGCCTGAGAATAAGGTCCGATTGCGTCGGGAGCGTTTTTTGTATATACTTTTTCCATTGTTATTCCTCCATATAATTTGCGCGCTGCAGCGCTGTTATTAAACTAATTTGAATCCCGCGCCTGTCAAAGCGTTTGATATATGCTGAACGTGGTCGAAGTTCCTTGTTTCAAGAACAATTCTCAGGTAAGCCGCCGTAACGTCTGTGCCCTCGCCCGCGCGCTCGTGGTGAACCGAGATAACGTTCGCGCCGAGGTCGGCAATAATCTTCGACACCGCTACAAGCTGACCGGGCTTATCCTGAAGCTCAATGCAAAGAGTCTGCTGTCTGCCCGAGCGGATGAGTCCGCGCTTGATAACGCGGTTGAGGATTGTAACGTCGATGTTGCCGCCCGAAACAATGCAGACGATCTTTTTGCCTTTTACGGGGAGCTTGTTGAACATAACCGCAGCCAAAGGAGCCGCGCCCGCGCCCTCTGCCACCATTTTCTGCGACTCGATCAGCGCCAGAATTGCAGAAGCGATTTCATCATCGGAAACGGTGACGATGTCATCGACATATTTCTTTATGTACTCAAAGGTGTGTTCGCCCGGCTCCTTAACCTGGATACCGTCGGCGATAGTAGATACCTTGTCGAGGTGAACGGGCTTGCCCGCCTTGATGGACTCGACCATTGAGGGAGCGCCCTCAGCCTGAACGCCGTAAACCTTGATGTTGGGGTTGAGGTTCTTTATAGCGCACGCAACGCCGGAAAGCAGTCCGCCGCCGCCGATTGCGGCAACAACCGCGTCAACGTCGGGCATTTCGTTGAGAATTTCAAGACCGATTGTGCCCTGACCCGCGATAACGTTTTCGTCGTCAAACGGGTGGATGAATGTATAGTTTTTTTCGTCGCGCAGACGGAGCGCCTCGTTGTAGGCGTCGTCATAAACGCCTGGCACCATGCAGACGTCGGCGCCGTAGCCCTTTGTGGCCTCAACCTTTGAGATGGGAGCGCCGTCGGGCAGGCAAATCAAAGACTTGATCCCGTATTTGGTAGCGGCAAGCGCTACGCCCTGAGCGTGGTTGCCCGCGGAGCACGCGATTACGCCGCGTTCCTTCTCCTCGTCGGAGAGCTGAGAAATCTTGTAGCCTGAGCCTCTGACCTTAAACGAACCCGTAATCTGTAGATTTTCGGGCTTGAGGTAGACCTCACAGTCGTCGGTGATCGCGGTAGCCTTTACAAGGTGCGTGGGGCGGATAACGTCCTTTAGCACATATGAGGCGTGATAAATTTTGTCAAGTGTTAGCATATTAATACCCTCTTTTACCAAGCGCCGCGTGATAAAAACGGTGTTCGGCTTTTTTCATACTTCCATATTCTATACCAATCCGCCGCAGAAATCAAGTATTTCTTGTTTAAAGGCTCGATATCACGAAAGATATGATAAAAAACGCACAATAAAACTCTTGCAAAAACGAAAAATAAGTGATATTATATTCAAGGAATACTAATTTCCATTAAAACGCTTTTATTCAGATGTTAGCGGAAAACTCCGCAGAACAAGGCGGAAGACGCAGGAATCCTGACGGATTCCGAGGATGACAACGCAGTTATGCGGATTTTTACGCAACAGATGTTAAAGGGTTTTATTGGATATTAGTATTAAACACAGCGACGGAGAGAGTAGCACAAAATCACTGCCCTGAAAGAGAGACGCGTCGGCGGCTGAAAGCGCGTTAAGGCGGCTTTGTGTGAAGTTCACTCCCGAGTGGCGCTCCCGAAACAGCAGTAAGGAGCGACGGGCACGCGCCGTTATACGCGTTGAGAGCTTATCGTCACTGCGCGATAAGAATAAGGGTGGTACCGCGGATTATTTCGTCCCTATGTCATTTTGACACAGGGACTTTTTTTGCGGTATAAATTAATTTATCAAAAATTTGTGTCTGACTTAGGTATACCGAGCGGACACAGTGGAGGTTATTATGGATAAAATCAGTGAATTGCGAGAAGAATTCGAACAAAAACTGGAACAGACCGCCGACCTTATCAGCCTTGATAAGATCCGCGTGGACTTTCTGGGCAAAAAGGGCAGAATTACCGAGCTGTTAAAGGGCATGAAGTCGCTTTCAAACGACGAGAAAAAGACCTTCGGCGCCGAGGTAAACAAGCTTAAAGCGGCTGCCGCAAAGAGAATTGAGGAGAGAATCGAGGAGCTTAGAAAGGCTGAAATCGAAAGCGAAATCGCCGCTATGCCCAAGTTTGACATCACATCTCCCGCTAACCTTGAGCGCGGCTCTTATCACCCCATCACGCTGGTCCAGCGCCAGTGCGAGGCTATCTTTAAGTCGATGGGCTTTACCGTTGAGGACTACCCCGAGGTAGTTACCGACTACGAGTGCTTTGAGTCGGTAAACATTCCAAAGCACCATCCCGCCCGCGACATGCAGGATACCTACTACCTGACAAACGGTCAGCTTCTTAAATCCCAGACATCGGCGGCTCAGAACGCCATTTTAAGAAAATACGGTAAGAACCTCAAGGAAAACGGCGTTCCTATCAAAGCTATTTTCCCCGGACGCTGCTTCAGAAACGAGGCTACCGACGCCAGCCATGAAAACACCTTCTTCCAGATGGAAGGCATGATGGTTGACAAGGACATTTCGATTTCAAACCTGATTTTCTTTATGAAAACAATGCTTTCCGAGGTATTTCAGCGCGATGTAAAGGTTCGTCTGCGCCCCGGCTTCTTCCCCTTCGTTGAACCCGGCTTTGAGCTTGACATCAACTGCCTTATCTGCGGCGGCGAGGGCTGCGCATCATGCAAGCACAGCGGCTGGCTTGAGCTTTGCCCCTGCGGAATGATCCACCCCAACGTTCTGCGTGAGGGCGGCATCGACCCCGACGAGTACACGGGCTTCGCGTTCGGACTTGGTCTTACGCGTCTTGCCATGATGAAGTATAAGGTAAAAGACATCCGCGACCTCAACAGCGGCAGCCTGAAGGCTTTGTCGCAGTTTACGGACGACGAATAAGAGAGGAGAGTTTGCTATGTTTTTATCTATGAACTGGATTTCCGACTTTGTTGACCTGTCGGGTCTTGACAAGCTGGAGTTGATTCATCAGTTTTCACTTTCAACTGCCGAGGTTGAAAACGATATTTTCTTTAAAGGCAGCGACATCAGCGGCATTGTAGTCGCTGAAATCAAATCGGTTGAAAATCATCCCGAATCAAAAAAGCTTCACCTGCTAAAGGTTGACGCGGGCGACAGCACGCTTACCGACGTTGTATGCGGCGCTCCGAACGTGCGCGTAGGAATGAAAACCGCCTTCGCAAAGGTAGGCGCAAAAATCGGTGAAATCACAATCGCGCCCCGCGCTCTGGCGGGCTACACCTCATATGGAATGTGCTGCTCCGAATCCGAAATCGGAATCAGCGAAGACCACTCGGGCATAATGGAAATCACCGACGACGTCGCAAACGGCACCGACCTTAAAGACATTTACGAAATCGACGACATCGTTTTTGAGGTTGACAACAAGTCCCTCACCAACCGCCCCGACCTTTGGGGACACTACGGAATCGCGCGTGAGTTCGCGGCTCTTGCGGGCAGACCGTTAAAGCCCCTTGACGTTGAGGATTTAACCGCATTCGACAATCTCAGCAAGGTTGATTTGAAGATTGAGGACCCGCTGTGCTACCGTTACTCATGCCTGCAGGTTGAGAACATCAAGCGCTCGGTAAGCCCCGTAAACATGAGAATCCGCCTGTTTTACTGCGGAATGCGCGCTATCAACTTTCTCGCCGACCTCACCAACTACCTCATGCTTGAGATGGGTCAGCCCATGCACGCGTTCGATTCCCGCAAGGTAGGAAAAATCCGCATCAAGCGCTTTGACAAGCCCTTTGTTTTCAAGACACTCGACGGCGTTGAGCGCAACATCGACGAAAACACCCTGATGATCTGCAACAACAACACTCCCGTCGCTATTGCGGGTATCATGGGCGGCCTTGACTCCGAAATTGTTGAGGATACCACTACCCTTACGCTTGAGTCCGCCACCTTTGACGCGGCTTCTATCCGCAAGTCCACCGTAAGGCTTTCACACCGCACCGACGCCTCGATGCGCTATGAAAAGAGCCTTGATCCCGAGCTGACGGATGTGGCTATCGCCCGCTTTTTAAATCTTTTAAAGAAATATGATGGTGGCATCAAGGTTGTCTCCGCCTTGACCGACGAGTACGCCTTCCGCTATGATACGGTTGAGCTGAACTTCACCAAAGCGTTTGTAGACCGCTACACGGGCATTGAAATCGACAACGACACCATTGTCAAGACCTTAAAGAGCCTCGGCTTCAAGGTAGCTCTTGACGGCGACACCTTTGACGTTGTTGTACCCTCATGGAGAGCCACAAAGGACGTTACCATGAACGCCGACATCATTGAAGAAATCACCCGTATTTACGGCTACGACAATTTTGAGGTTCACACCACACGTTCTCCGCTTTACCCCGTAAGAATGGACGAGGTTAAGCGCAACGAGGAAAAAATTAAGGATATCCTTGTAAAGAGATACAACCTTCACGAGCTGCACTCCTATGTTTGGGCATACTACGACGAGCTAAAAGACCTCGGCATTGAGGTTGAGGACAACATCAAGCTCGCAAACGCCAGCAACCCCAATATCGAGACGATCCGCAACTCGCTTATCCCCACTCAGCTTTGCCAGGTAAACACCAACGTGGGATACGCTCCCGAGTTCGGCATCTTTGAAATCGGAAGAGCTGTTACAGGCATGACCGACGACAACCTCTGTGTTGAAAAGAAACTGCTCGCGATTACGCTCTACAGCAAGACTGAGGATGTAAGAGCGCTGTACTTCAAGCTGCGCGACATCCTCGCGGTTCTCGCCGACGACGTAAAGCACAGACAGCTCGGCTTCACTTCCGTTGAGCCCGCTCACGGCTATGAGCACCCCGTAAACCTCAACAGCATTGAGATGGACGGCAAGACAATCGGTAAAATCGGCATTGTACATCCCATAGTCGGCAAAAAGATCGACAAAAAAGCCGCGATTGTATTCGCCGAGGTAGATATGCAGGCGTTTGCCGATATTGACAACGCCTCAATTGTTTACGATGAGCCGTCAAAGTTCCCGCCGATGGATTACGACATCAGCGTAGTTATCCCCAGGGGCGTTCTGTTTGCCGATATGGCTAAGTGCTGGGAAAACGAGGGCAACGGAATCCTGAAGTCCGCCAAAATCGTTGACAGCTACGACACCGATTTGTTCCACAGCGAGACAATCCGCTTTATGTTCTCCTCCAACGAGCGCACACTCTCCTCAGACGAGGTTCAGGAGATAATGAATAAGATTGTAACAAATCTCGGCGAAATCGACGTAAAACTCAGATAAACCCAAATAAGTATTCGGCGGAAGTCAACCGTTTTTTGCAGGCTGACTTCCGCCGATTTTTTACATATTTTCTTTAATCGCGTCAAGGGCGCTTTTTTCAATGCGGCTCACCTGAGCCTGAGAGATTCCGATTTCGGCAGCGACCTCCATCTGGGTTTTCCCGCGAAAGAACCTGAGCGTAAGGATCCTTTTTTCACGGTCGCTCAGGTTTGAAATCGCCTCTTTCAGCGCAAGCTCCTCAAGCCATGTGCGGTCGTCGCTCTTGTCGCCGATCTGATCCATAACATAAACCGTGTCGCTTCCGTCCGAGAAAACAGGCTCGTAAAGCGAAACAGGCTCAACAACCGCCTCAAGCGCCAGCACAACCGTTTCCTTCGGAACGTCCATTAGCTTGGCTATCTCCTCAACCGCCGGCTCACGGTTGTTTTTGGCGGTCAGCTGCTCCTTAATCTGCATCGCCCTGTAGGCGGTGTCCCTCATTGAGCGCGAAACCTTTACGGCGTTGTTATCGCGCAAATACCTTCTTATCTCACCGATAATCATCGGAACGCCGTAGGTTGAAAACCTGACGTCAAGCTTGGGGTCAAAGTTATCAATAGCCTTAATCAGCCCTATAACGCCCACCTGAAACAAATCGTCGGGGCTTTCTCCCCTGCCGACAAACCTCTGGATTACCGACAGCACCAGCCGCAAATTGCCGTTGATCATTTCATCGCGGGCGCGTTTTCGCTCGGCAGGGCTTCCGTTTTTTATTGTTTTCAGCAGCTCGCGCTTTTTTTCCTCGCTGAGCAATTTCAACCGTGAGGTATTGACGCCGCATATTTCAACTTTTCCGTATTGCATATAATTCCTCCGCACAATTCATGATATAATTATTGCCTTCAAGCGCGTAATTATTCCGCGGCAGAGTTTTATTGAAGCTGAAAATCAACAGATTTTTGATTAATTATATATTATTATTGATTATGACAATTCTTTGTGGTATTATAATCTCATATTATAAAAATGTGGCATTTTAAGGCATATTACATTGATGAACGTGAGGATATATAACTGTGAAAATAAGTGTAATTGTACCTGTTTTCAACTGTGAAAATACTTTAAGAACCTGCGTAAACTCTCTGCTTAATCAGAATTTTGACGAATACGAGATTATTCTTGTCGATGACGGAAGCGAGGATAACAGCGGGGCAATCTGTGATGATTACGATAAGGAGCATGAAAAGATCCGCGTAGTTCACAAGACAAACGGCGGTGTTTCCTCCGCCTGCAATTTCGGAATTGACTATGCGCGGGGCAAATATATCATGTTCTGCGACTCTGACGACTACGCCGAGCCCGATTGGATGAAGCTTTTGTACAACGCTGTTGAAGTCAACCCCGACGACTCGGTTTTCTGCAGCTTTTACAAAACCGATACCCGCAAGGACAGGAGCGTGTCGCTTTCGGTCAGCGGAGGACGTTTTGAACTTAGCAAATACTATCTGCTTTATGTCGAGGGCTTTTCGGCTCCGCGCTGGATCCACATCTACCGGCGCGACTTAATCGGCGACGACCTGCGCTTTGACGAGAGTATAAGCGTCGGCGAGGACGCGCTGTTCAATATCGGCTACATAAAGCGCTGCAAACACTTTTACTACATTACCTCGCCGCTTTACCACTGGTTTGACAGCGGCGAAACCGGGCTGTCGCACACCTTTAACGCCAAACAATACGATGAAATCAAGGTGCTGTATTTTCCGCGTCTGGAGGTCATTGACAAAAAGGACAGGCAAAAGTATTATAACCGCAGCCTTTACAATTTTTACAAGAGTATCGAAAACGTATTTGACAAGCGCAATGAAATGACATATGAGGAACAGCGCGAATACGCTAAATATATTTTGCACGACGATGTTTTTTCCGACGCGCTCAAACACTCAAACTCAAGCTTAAAGGTTCTGCTAAAGCCCAGGAGCCGACGTCTGATTTTAGCGTATATAAAGCTCAGAAAAAAGATAAAAGGAAAATAACCGCGAAAGCGCGCGCACCAAAGTGCGCGCGTTTTCTTTTTTGATATAATACTATTATCAAAAAAAACTTTAACATCTGTTTTAAAGCGTTTTAATTGAAAATAGCATGAAATCTCTTAACAATGACTTTTTTCGGCACGGTCATTGCAATGTTTATAAAAATATGTTACAATAGCCTTGATATTTTCATTAAGGAGCTTATTTTATGGACTATTTTCCCGATATGGACATTTTCCCGGAACAGGTGGTTAAGCACGACAAAACCGCCAAAAATCTTTTTATTAAAATACTGTCGGTAGTATTGCTGTTTTTAGTTCCGCTTTCATGCCTTCTGCTTGCCAGATTCATCGCTTACTTTGCCATGGTTGGCTTTTTTCTGTTTATCGGCGGAATATACATGGTATGGTGGATTTTTAAATCGCAAAAAGTGGAATACGAGTATGCCGTAAGCGGCGACAAACTGAATGTATCAAAAATTATTGCCATGCGCAGAAGAAAAAAATTATGCTCAATTCCCATCAAGGAAATCTATAGTATGGATACCGGCGATAAAAACGTTAAAAACCGCCGCTTCCGCAAGATGTATTTCGCCGCCAAAAACGAGCGCGACTTTGACACCAATACCTACGCAGTTTTCAAAAACCCTCTTTACGGCAACTGTCTGCTTGTATTTAACCCCAACGAAAAAATCATCACAGCTATGAGACCTCATATGAACCAGGAGCTGGTAAAACAGCTTTATTACATTAACAAACGCTGAGTTATGGAACGCACGGACAAAAACATTGTAAAAAAAGCCGTCGCGCCGCGCCCCGATGACGCTCACAAAGGCACTATGGGTACGCTGCTCAGCATTTGCGGCAGCTACGGAATGGCGGGCGCGGGCATATTAAGCGGAACTGCCGCGCTCAGAAGCGGTTTGGGGCTGCTTAAATGCGCCCTGCCAAAGAGTATTTATCCTATTTTGGCGGCAAGACTGCCCGAAAGCGTTTATCTTCCGCTTGAGGAAAACCCCGACGGAAGAATGTCTGCGCTGAATCTCCCCTATCTGCTTGAACAAAAATCAGACGCCGTGCTGCTGGGCTGCGGGCTCTCGGTATGCGACGACACCAAAGCGATTGTCGAGGGCTTTATCCGAGGCTGTGAAAAGCCGATGGTGCTCGACGCCGACGCATTAAATTGTATTTCGGATAATTCCGCGATTTTAAAGGACGCCAAATCGCCTGTTATTATCACTCCTCACCCCATGGAGATGGCAAGGCTGTGCGGTGTTACCGCTTACGAGATTAATAAAAACCGCGAAAAAACCGCGCGGGTATTTGCTGCGCGATACGGCGTTATTACGGTGCTTAAAGGCGCGGGTACGATTATCGCTTCGCCCGACGGCAAGGCAAGAATAAACATGACGGGCAACAGCGGCATGGCCACAGGCGGCAGCGGCGACGTTCTCGCGGGGATTTGCGCCTCGCTTCTCGCTCAGGGCAAATCCCCGTTTGACTGCGCCTGCGCGTCGGTTTATCTTCACGGCTTGGCAGGAGATTTCGCTGCAAAGCGGCTCGGAAAGATCTCCATGCTCCCGAGCGACATTATTGACGAGCTTCCTAACGCGTTTATGGCGTGCGGCTTATAATCAGTCATTAAAGAAACATACAGGACATATAATTGTTTAAGAACAGGAGGTGCCTTATGGCTGCCAGAATTCTTAAACTGTTATGTGTCTTTTTTTCGGTTTTGACCGTTCTGCTTTGCGGCTGCGAGCATGACAAAAACTCAAACGCGGTAAACACGGATTTCAGCGCGGATTTCCGGGCACAATACCGCGGAATGAAACTGAGCGGAAGCCTTATAAACACACGTCAGGGGTACTGCGCAATTGAGCTGAGCGCTCCGGAAACTTTAGATGGGCTTAGTGTAAGCTACAGCGGGAACGAGCTTGCTCTGTCCCGAAACGGCGATAAAGCTACTGCCGATGAAGCGTATTTGCCATCGGACAGCTTCTGTTCAATTTTACACGATATCCTCAAATCCGCGGCTGACAGCAAGGGCGACAGTCCCATTAAGCTTGAGCTTACGTGCGGCGATGGAGATTTGACTATTGACGAAGACGGACTTCCGAAAGAAGCCGTTATTCCAAGCCGTGATTTTTCAATTACATTTTCAAACAGCAAAGCAACAGGCAAATAACGAACATTCACCGCTCTCAAAAATAATATGTAATAACGGTATAAATTATTGCGGACAGGCAAAAATATTGATAGTAAATTTTTGGAGCGTGAAAGCCTTGAACATAAAACGCGGTGACATATATTACGCCGACCTCAGCCCTGTGGTCGGCTCGGAACAGGGCGGTGTCAGGCCTGTGCTGATTGTGCAGAACAACGTGGGCAACCGTTTCAGCCCGACGGTAATTGCGGCGGCGATTACAAGCCAGCAGTCAAAAGCAAAGCTGCCCACACACATTCCGCTCTACTCGGGCACCTCTGGACTCACAAAGGACAGCGTAGTGCTGCTTGAGCAGGTGCGAACGATCGATAAGCGCAGGCTCAAAGAAAAAATGGGCTCTGTTGACGAAAACGCCATGACGGCAATTGACAACGCGATTTCAATATCTTTCGGATTAACTTAAAAATTTTTTCATAATTCGTTTGCGGAATTAAAAACCCCTCGTAATGGTATAGAATAGCTATGGTAAATTTCATATCTACGTGGGGGTATAGCTCAGATGGTAGAGCGCTTGGTTCGCATTCAAGAGGTCAGGGGTTCGATTCCCCTTATCTCCACCAAAACAAAACGGTACGCAAAGCGTGCCGTTTTTGTTTTGATGATAAAGAGATAACGGGATGTGACGGCGAGTGCTCG
>OMYD01000061.1 GCA_900315195.1 uncultured Eubacteriales bacterium
CTCAAAAAGCCGAGGTTTGCCGACTAAGGGCGTAGTGCGCCTAAAATCGGGAATAATTCAACATTTATTCAACAATTCATTGATTTAAAGTGCGTTTTTTCATTTTTTCGACTTGACATCATATTAAAATGCGAAATGATGCTTTAAATCAGTGTTTACTTAGTGATTAGTGTAGGGTCAGGTCCTGACCTGACCGCAAGGTAAAATCTGATATTCCCAATAATTCCAATCTTCTTAAAAGATTGGAATTATTGTGCGCTGCAGCAACCGTTCGTCTGCTTAAAAATCGATCACCAGCTCAACCGGACAGTGGTCGGAGCCGAGAATCTGAGTATGGATGTCGGCTGACACAAGCTTGTCGTCGATTGACTTTGAGGTTATGAAATAGTCAATGCGCCAGCCCGCGTTCTTTTCCCTCGCCTTGAAGCGGTACGACCACCATGAATACACGCCCTCGGTGTCGGGGTGGAAGAACCTGTAGGTATCGGTGAAGCCGTTTGAGAGCAGGGCGGTCATTTTCGCGCGCTCCTCATCGGTAAAGCCCGCGTTTTTGCGGTTGGTTTTCGGGTTCTTGAGGTCGATTTCGCTGTGAGCCACGTTCAGATCGCCGCAGAGAATTACGGGCTTCTTTTCTTCAAGAGCCTTCAGATAGCTCAGAAAAGCGTCCTCCCATTTCATTCGGTAGTCTAGGCGGCGCAGCTCGTTCTGAGAATTTGGCGTGTAGCAGGTCACCACAAAAAAGTTCTCAAACTCGGCGGTAATCACTCTGCCCTCTTTGTCGTGCTCCTCTATGCCGATTCCGTAGGCGACGCTCAGCGGCTTCTGCCTGCAGAACATCGCCGTACCCGAATAGCCCTTTTTTTCGGCATAGTTCCAATACTGATGATACCCCTCGATATCAAGCTCGATTTGCCCCTGCTGAAGCTTTGTCTCCTGAACGCAGAAAACATCCGCGTCAATCTCTTTGAAGAAATCGATAAACCCTTTATTTACACAGGCGCGCAGCCCGTTGACGTTCCACGAAATAAGCTTTTTCATATTATCATTCCTTTCATACCATATAAGGATTATAGCCTAAAAAAGCATGATTCGCAAGTAGGCTGAATAAACTTTTCTTGGGTGATGTTATGTTTGATTTATTAGCTTTGCTGGGACAATACGTCTGCTTTTTTGTTCTTCATGTATGCGGAAGCGGCTCGTTCCCTAAGCCCCTGTCGGAGAGAAAGGAACGCGAATACCTGCTGAGAATGAAAAACGGCGATCAAAACGCGCGGAATATTCTTGTTGAGCACAATCTTCGACTTGTAGCCCATATAATCAAAAAATATTACGGCAAGCAAAACGAACAGGACGATTTGGTGTCTATCGGCACAATCGGGCTTATCAAGGCGGTGGACACGTTTAATCCCGACAAAAACATCCGACTCAGCTCATACGCCAGCCGCTGCATTGAAAACGAAATACTGATGCACTTCCGCGCCGCAAAAAAGAGCGCTCAGGACATTTCGCTTAACGAGACAATCGACACCGACAAGGACGGAAACCCGCTTACTCTGCTGGATATTATGGCGGTTGACGACCATATTCTCGACGACCTCGACAAAAAGCTGAACATGAAAAAGCTCGGCAAGTTCATCAACGAAGAGCTTACCGAGCGTGAAAAAACTATTATTGTGCTGAGATACGGCCTTGACGGCAACGAGCCGATGACGCAGAAAAACGTCGCAAAGCTGCTGAATATCAGCCGCTCGTATGTGTCGCGCATTGAAACAAAGGCGCTCAAGCAGCTAAGAAAAAGGTTTGAAACAAGCAGTAATCTATAAGCAACGTGACGTTGCGTTCGGAATTAATTTTGCAGAGAGTGTGCTGTAACAAAAGCCTCCCCAATCACTTGTTATGGGGGAGGCTTTTTTTCAGAAACTCCACACTAACCACTAATCCCTAACCAAGCTGCATAATTCTTCAAGAGAATAAAGACTGTTAAGCGCGGTCAACAGAGCGTTAGTTGAAAGGTAAGACGGCATACTAAGCTTTTTTAAAAGCTCCTGCCTTTTTTTTGCTGAGTTTTCGCCGCCCGTAAGCCCTAAAGAAAACAAATCCGCCTTTGTGATACCGCGCGATTTGTTCACAGGCTCGCCCAGAATTGAAGCTCCGCTTTTTCTGATGGCGCTGATAATCACCTCGTCGGTCACGCCCTCAACGCCCAGCAAGCCCTCCTTGCTTTTTTGCGGCTTGCGTCGCTCCTTACCCTCTATTTGCGGAATGTAGCAGTGCTTTATCTGCTCCTTGGGGACCACTCCGCGAAGAAAGTTCCTGATTACAAAGCCCGCGCCGTCGCTGTCTGTAAGCACAAGTATCCCTCGCTTTTCGGCGATTTGTCGGATAAGCGACTGCTTTTCCCTGTCGGAAAACACCCTGAACCCGTTTGTCTCGATAATCGGCGCGTCAACAATTGAGCTGAGCTTTATTTTATCGTATCTGCCCTCAACAATGACGGCCTCCTTTATACGCAGCATCAGCCTCTGCCCTCCTCTGCCGTAATGAGGAGCCGCGCGATAAGCTGCTCCAGAAGCAATCTCTGGTTTACCGAGACAGACTTCATTTTTTCGTCGGCTTCACTCAGCAGGTCAAGACATTTTCTGAGCGAATCGGTCGACACATTGTGTGTTGACTTTCTCGCCCTTTCAAGCGCAAAGGCGCGCTTGCCGTACTCAAAGTCCTCGGCTATGGTCTTTACGCTCACTCCGCTTTCATCGGCAACGCGAACGCGATAGGCGTCGATAAAGGCGTTTGAAAGCACATAGAGCATCATTATCGGCTCTTCCTTTTGATAAAAAAGCTGATTAAGAGTCTGAAACGCTTCGTCTCCGCCGCCTGAGAGCACCTGGTCGGAAAGGCTGAATATGCGAGCCTCAAGCGTCTGGGCAACCAGCTTGTCGATTGCTTCCGTTTGGATTTCCTCGCCCGAGGTGTAGGCGCAGATTTTATCGACCTCGTTTTTAAGGCGGTTCAGGTCGCTGCCGCACAGCTTAATCAGGTGCGAAGCGTTAAGGCGGGATATAAACTTGCCCTGCCGGTTAGCCCATTTTGCGATGTACTTTTCAAGCTTGTCGTCACCGGGCTTTTCGATTTTTATTACCGAGCCGTCATTCTGGGCGTGCTTAACTATAGCCTCAAAGGCTTTTGCGTTGCGCTTAGGGACATATGACGGCATTGAAATAATAAGCACCGTGCCCTCGGCTTTGGTTTTGCAGATTTCCTTGAACTTTTCAAGGTCGTCGGAATTAAGCATATCAAGAAAAATATCCGTGACAACCACGCAGTTGTACTCGCTCATAAACGGAACAACGCCGATTGCGGAGGCAAGAGTGTCCAGATTCACTTCGCCGCTGAAGGTGTAGAAGTTAAAATCAGAAGGCTTCTTTCCCGCAACAGCCTCAAGGAGCTTTTTGGTGTACTCCCTGACGTACATCTGCTCGCTGCCGTAAATTACATAAACAGGCGAAAACACTCGGTTTTTTATTTGTTTATTCAGTTCTGTTTCGTTAATAAGCGGCATATGGTTCACCTGACATTTCCATATAAAACTTGTAGGATTCGTAAAAGCGCGAATCCTACATACAATTCATTATTTTTCAAAAACGGGAAGCTCCTCAAGGAAGATGATGTCGTCGCGGTTTTTGGCGTCGCCCTCGGCGAGCACGCAAGCCTTGCCCACAACATCAACGCCGATTTTATTCATAAGCTGCTCAAGAGCCGCAAGGCTTTCGCCCGTTGAGATTACGTCGTCAACAATAAGAACGCGCTTGCCTTTAAGAAACTGAGCGTCGGTATCGCCCAGATAAAGGCGCTGAACCTCGGCGGTTGTGATTGAGTTAACGGCTACGTCCACGCAGTTGCGCATATAAACCTTAACGCTCTTGCGCGCAATAACATACTCGCGGCAGCCCTGACGCGCCATTTCATAGCACAGCGGAATACCCTTTGCCTCTGCGGAAACAACAACATCGTGCTCGGGGCAGCGCTTTAAAAGCTCCGCGGCGGCTTTTTCCGTTACCTCTACGTCGCCGAAAAGAATAAACGCGGCGATATCAAGCTTGTCGTTTACGGGATATTTGATGAGGTCGCGCTCAACTCCCGCGATATTAATATGATATGTGTCCATTACTAAGCCCTCCGATTATACCATCTGACCGCCGAGCTGCTTGCCGCCGAGAATGTGGAAATGCAGATGCTTTACGCTCTGGCAGCCGTGCTCGCCGCAGTTGTTTACTATTCTGTAGCCCTTTTCAAGTCCCAGCGATTTGGCAATTTCTGGAATCTTCCCGAAAATGTGCGCGATAACCGAGCTGTTGCTCTCGTTGATTTCATCCGCGCAGGAGATATGCTGCTTGGGAATAACGAGCACATGCACGGGAGCCTGTGGCTCAAGGTCATAGAACGCCAGGATCAGGTCGTCCTCATACACTTTTTTGGACGGAATTGAACCGCCCGCAATACCGCAAAATACGCAATTGTCCATTTGGTTCGCCCCTTTGGTAAGAAAATTATTATCCGAAATAATTTTACACCTTTTCGCTAAAAAGGTCAACAATTATTTATGACGCATATCCTCTTTTTTGTGTTTTTATTACCGTTATAATAAATACTTACGCGCCACACAAAATTCACGAACACCTATTTGGTATATAAACCATATTTATATAGGAATTTTGTCATTTTTTAATAATTTTTATTGACAATTCAAAACTATTATGCTACTATTTTAATAGTATAGTATTGCTGTACGATAATAGAATTTTTATATCTCAAAGGAGGAACAGATTATGGGCCAATTCGTTATCAAGGACACCAGCAACGGCGGCTTCAAGTTTGATTTAAAGGCAGGCAATGGCGAGATCATCGCTTCCTCGCAGATTTATAAATCCGAGGCTTCCTGCAAAGCGGGCATCGAAAGTGTAAAGGTCAACGCGCTTGCGCCTGTTGAGGATCAGACCGTTGAGAATTTTGAGGTTCTCAAGCACCCGAAATATGAGGTTTATACCGACAAGGCAGGCGAATTCCGCTTCCGTCTGAAAGCGAAAAATGGTGAGATAATCGCTACCTCCGAGGGCTACAAGGCTAAGGCGAGCGCGCTCAACGGCATTGCCAGCATCGGCAAAAACGCTCCCGAGGCTAAAGTTGAGAAAATCGAGGCTTAATAATTTATCCTCTTCTATTGTATAAAAAAGGCGGCTGCTCATTCGGGCAGCCGCTTTTTCTGCATTTTTATCATCAATATTATCATAATTACCAATCTTACCAATATTCCTAAGAACATAAAGTTATAAGGGACGATTGGCAAAAACCCAGTGTTTATGCGGGTTCTTCCAATCTTCCCTAACGGTTTGCTATTTTGAACTTTTAACGATAATATTATATATTTACAATATAATATTACATAACGCTGAGTAAGAAAGTATTAAATTATACTTGCAGCGTATAATATATTGTTATCATACCGATACTATTGCCAATCTTCTCAAATAAGATTTGCTTAGGGATTATTGAAAAAGCCCAGTGTTTAAGCCATTTTCCCCAATCGTCCCCTATCCCTGATTGTCCTTAGGGAACGTGACGGCAAAAATTCCGCCGTCGGGATAACCCAAACGGCGGACATTTTATATTATCAATTAAGAGAAAAAGCTTACGATGAAACTCCCATTATTATAGTGACGATCCTGAACGCGAACAGTCCGAACGAAACCCACATAACGGGGTGAATCTCCTTGATTTTGCCGGTGATGATCTTGAGGATGACCCATGCGATAATGCCGAACATAATGCCGTTTGCGATTGAATATGTAAAGGGCATCATGATGATTGCGAAGAAGCCGCCGACCGTGTCGGCGATGTCGGCGTCGAAGTTCATCTTTGTAACGTTCTTAAGCATAAGAAGTCCGACGAAAACAAGCGCGGGAGCTGTTGCGAATAGAGGAATAGCCTTAAAAATCGGGCAAAGCGGGAGCGCAAGCAGGAACAATACCGCTGAGGTAAGCGCCGTAAGACCTGTTTTACCGCCCTCGGCAACGCCGGTGGTGGACTCAACATAAGAGGTTACGGTTGAGGTACCGAGGCACGCGCCGCCTACTGTACCGAGCGCGTCAGCCATAAGTGCTCTGCCTACTCTGGGGAGCTCGCCCTTTTCGTTGAGGAGCTTGCCCTCCTGAGCAACACCGATAAGAGTACCTACCGTGTCAAACAGATCGACAAACAGGAATGCGAACACAATAACAGCAAAATTAAGCGCATGAGAAGCAACATACTCAAAGTCAAAGTGAAAAGCAGTATCTTTTACCATGCTTTGAATAGGAGCGGTCACCGAATATCCGTCGAAGTTAGGAATAAGTGACACTCCCTGATACCAACCTGTTAGCTCGGTAATGATTCCGAAAACCCATGTCAGCAGAATGCCGATAAGGATAGCGCCCTTTACCTTGAAGTGCCAGAGAGCCGCGATAATAAGAATGCCCAAAAGCGCCAAAACGACCTGAGGCGAGCCGATATCGCCCATTTTTACGAGCGTTGAGGACTCTACTTCGCTGCCGTTGAAGAAAGCGTCGGACTTAACAATGCCAGAGTTCTTGAATCCGACAATTACGATGAACAGACCGATACCAGCCGAAATGCCAAGCTTAAGGTTCTGAGGAACCTTGTTAACCAGAGTTTCCCTGAACTTGAATATGGACAGAATGATAAAGATAACGCCCTCTGCAAGAATTGCGGTCAAAGCTACTTGCCAAGGATTCTTAATTCCATCTTTAGCGAGCTGATCACAAACCGTGAATGCAAAATACGCATTTAGTCCCATGCCCGAGGCAAGAACTACGGGGTAGTTTGCGAAGAACGCCATGATAAGCGTTGCGAAAGCCGCCGAAACAGCCGTTGCCGCAAACACAGCATCCCAAGGCATGTTTGCCGCCGACAGAATGCTCGGATTGACCGCGAGAATGTATGCCATAGCCAGGAACGTTGTGATACCCGCAACTATTTCCGTGCGGACGTTGGTACCATTCTCTTTAAGTTTGAATAGTTTTTCCAAAGAATATCCCTCCTGAAAATTTCTGCGGAATGTGACAAATCCACTCCACTTATAGATTATATATGTTTGTTTTATACTTTTCAATCACTTATTAGAATTATAAGATGAAATTTTTGTTAACATTGGCAAAAAAGCGGGCAGACAACCTGAGCCGTCTGCCCTGCCGAATGGGTTTAATTATTACTTTTTATCCTCTGCGGGTTCCGCTTTTTTGGGCGCTGCCTTTTTTGCGGGAGCCTTTTTTGCGGGAGCTTTTTTAGCCGCGGGTTTTGCCTCTGCCTTTTTCTCGGCGGGGGCTTCCTCGGCTGTTACCTCAACTGTTTTGTCCTCAGCGGGCTTAGCCTTCTTTTTGGCGCGCTTTTTCGGAACGGGAAGCTCCTTTTTAAGCTTGTAGTAGGTTACGCCGAGAGGCGGCAGTGTGATTGATACGCAGTAGTCAAGGTCATGCTCCTTTTCGTTGATAGCCTTGATGTCGCCCTCGTTCTTGATACCCGTGCCGCCGAATTCCTCAGCTTCGGAGTTGAATACCTCCTCGTAAATGCCGTAAACGGGAACCGCAACACGGTAATTCTCGCGGGTAACGGGCTGAAAGTTGCAGACAACCAGAATCTCGCTGCCGTCATTAGCGATCCTGCGGAACGCGATAACGCTGTTCTGATAGTCGTCGAGAGCAACCCAGCGGAAGCCGTTCCAGTCGTAGTCGTTCTCGTGCATTGCGGGAGTATCAAGATAGAACTTGTTGGCGGTCTCAAAGAAGTGCTGCAGCTGACGGTGCTTGTCGTACTCGAGCAGGTTCCACTCAAGCTGGGTGTTGGCGTTCCACTCGTCGAACTGGCCGATTTCACTGCCCATGAACATCAGCTTCTTGCCCGGGTGAGCGAGCATGTATGAAACGAAGCCGCGAACGCCCTGGAACTTCTGGTCATAGCCGCCGGGCATTTTATTGATGAGCGAGCCCTTGCCGTAAACAACCTCGTCGTGCGAGATAGGCAACATAAAGTTTTCGGAGAACGCGTAGACCATGCTGAAGGTAAGGGTGTCGTGATGATAATTTCTCCACAGCGGGTCGAGCGAAATGTAAGAGAGCATATCGTTCATCCAGCCCATGTTCCACTTGTAGTCGAAGCCGAGGCCGAGACCCTCGATGGGATAACGGGTAACGTTGGGCCAAGCGGTGCTTTCCTCGGCGATCATCATTACCTCGGGATAGAACATATGGCAAACGTTGTTGAGCTTCTGCAAGAAGTCAACCGCAACAAGGTTTTCTCTTCCGCCGTAAGCGTTGGCAATCCACTCGCCGTCCTTGCGGTTATAGTCGAGATAAAGCATTGAAGCAACGGCATCAACGCGGATACCGTCAATGTGATACATATCGAGCCAGAACATAGCCGATGAAATAAGAAAGCTTGTAACCTCATATCTGCCGTAGTTGAAGATATAGGTTCCCCACTCCTTGTGCTCGCCGATTCTCCAGTCCTCGTACTCATAGCAGCCTGTGCCGTCAAAGCGGGCAAGGCCGTGAGCGTCCTTGGGGAAGTGAGCCGGTACCCAGTCAAGGATAACGCCTATACCTTCCTGGTGAGCGCGGTCAACGAAATACATAAGGTCCTTAGGCTCGCCGTAACGTGATGTTGCGGCATAGTAGCCTGTTACCTGATAGCCCCAGCTTCCGTCAAACGGGAACTCGGTAAGCGGCATAAACTCGATGTGAGTGTAGCCCATCTTCTTAACGTAAGGAATAAGCTCATCGGCAAGAGCGCGATAGTTGTAAAAATTGCCGTCGTCATATTTTTTCCAGGAGCCAGCGTTAACCTCATAAACGTTAATCGCCTGCGACTTGTGCGGATGATCCTTCTTCCACTGAATCCACTCGCCGTCATTCCACTGATAATCATAGATATGATATGTGCGCGAAGCGTTGTCGGGACGGGTCTGGCAATGGAAAGCATAGGGATCTGTTTTTAAAATACGTTCGTTCCAAGGGGTTTCTACGCAATATTTATAGCACGCAAATTCCCAAACACCCTCAATGAAAAGCTCCCAAACACCTGAGTCGGAGATTCTGTACATATAATGCGCGTCAGCATTCCAGTCATTGAAATCGCCAACTACGGAAACAGATTTCGCGTTCGGCGCCCAAACTCTGAAAACTACGCCCTGACGACCGTCCCAGTTTTCAAAATGCGAGCCGAGGAAATGGTAGGCTCTGGCGGCCTCACCCTGCAAAAACTGTTCGAGAGGGGGTCTGTTGTCGTTAATTGAAAAAGCCATAGTATACCTCATTTCTTATGAATAAATTTTCCTGTTATATTTACAACTATTTATTATATTATATCCAATTTTACCCAAATTTACAAGTACTTTATTCGATTTTTATGTAAATATTTTTAGTCAAATTTGTACATGCGTCGTATTTTTTCGTCATAGCGCACAATTTACTCTTATCATTTTTGTGCGATAATCGGAAGCACACGGTTTCACCTGTTTGTAGGCTAATGCGGCAAGGTCGCTTGCCAGAATATCACGGCGCAAGAAATCAACATTTTTATCTCCCTCGCGCATTGTTTTGCCCACAGAGGTTACTATTTCAAAGGAGCAGCTTTTGAGCATTTTTTCGCCCTCGTCAGTAAACCCCAGAACACGGGCATAGTTTGCGGTACGCGACTGCATTTCTTCGGTGATTCCCAGTGCCGCGCAGCAGATAATACGGCGCAGGCGCGCCAGCGTATAGCGCTTTGTTTTTACGGCAAACAGTATTTCTTTTAAGGAATTATATCTGAAAACAGCGGTAATAAAGCGATATTCAAGCCCCTCGCTTACCTCGGGCAGCACTCTGAAATCATCGGCGGTCATTGTTCTAAGCTTAAACAAAATCGCTCGCTCGAGGTTTTCGGGATAAGTAATGCAGTCGGGAGTGTCGGGAACAAAACGTGAAACATCCTCTTCCCTCCTGAGCATTTCACGCAGCTTCGAGGCTGAAACGTAATCGCCGACAATAATGTCACTGTCATGCGCGGCGCCCGTTCTCCTTACAGGTAAAGGCTCAACAGTGCTGCCCTTTAACGCGCGAAGATACTCAACCGCCAAAATGTTATTCGGCGAGGTCAGAACATCGGCTGTATCATTCCCCAGTATTTCCCTGACAGCGCTCTCAAACGCCTGAGGATAGTACGCGCCGCCTTTCATTTTTTCCGTTACGCTGCGGTTAACTTCGCGATTGTCGATTGCATACGCCGCGGCTTTTAAAGCATCCGGGTTGTCAGTCTCACATCCGAATGCAAGCCTGTCCACATCGACGAATGAATTTGCTATGCTTACGCCGCCCTGAGCAAACCTTTGGGCGCACGACACCGCGTAAGCCGCGGGAAGCTCCACTACCAAATCGACTCCGTTTTTAAGCGCGGTTTCCGCGCGCTCGAATTTTGAGCAGGCTGCCGGCTCGCCGCGCTGAACAAAACTGCCTGACATAACCGCCAGAACAGGCTCGCGTGTAAGCCGCTTTACGGTATCAATTAAATATTTATGGCCGTTATGAAACGGATTAAACTCGCAAATAATCGCTACAGCCATGTTTTTCCCCTCTCATTCAAATAAAAAACAATAAAAACTGCAAAAAACACTTGAAATACTTACATTATTATTGTATTATATTAAAGTGTATTTGTAAATATTATACATGTTTTTTTCAGACTAATCAAGTGAAAGGGTTTGTTTCAGATGAAAGTATTGGTAATTAACGCCGGCAGCTCGTCGCTGAAATTTCAGCTTATCGACATGACTGACGAGAGCGTGCTGGCAAAAGGCAACTGCGAAAGAATCGGCACAGACGGCTCATTTATCGGCTATAAGACAGCCGACGGCAGCAAAAAAGAGCTTAAAACCGAGATGAAGAACCACACTCAGGCTTTTGAGGCGGTTAAAAACTCTCTGCTCGACCCCGCCGTTAACGCGATTTCAGACCTCAGCGAGGTAACCGCTATCGGCCACCGCGTAGTACAGGGCGGCGCTTACTTTGATCGCTCGGTTCTTATTGACTCTGACGTTCTCGACAAAATCAAGGAGCTTTCACCCCTTGCTCCCCTGCATAACCCCGCTCACATTCAGGGTATTGACGCCTGCACCGAAGTTTTCGGCAAGGATATTCCCCAGGTTGCGGTTTTTGATACAGCGTTCCACCAGACAATGCCCCGCAAGGCTTATATGTTCGCTGTTCCCTATGAGTATTATGAAAAATACGGCGTTAGAAAATACGGTTTCCACGGCACATCTCACCGCTATGTAAGCGCAAAAATGGCTGAGCTCATGGGCAAGCCCATTGAGGACTTAAAAATCATCACCTGCCACATCGGCAACGGCTCATCGATCACAGCTGTCAAGAACGGCAAGGTAGTTGACACCACCATGGGTCTTACTCCGCTGGGCGGCTTTATGATGGGAACCCGCTCGGGCTCGCTCGACCCCTCGGTCGTTACCTTCATCGGCGAAAAAGAGGGTCTGGGCATGGCTGAAATGTCTGATATTCTCAACAAGAAGTCAGGTCTGCTCGGCGTTTCGGGCGTTTCCTCAGACGACAGAGACGTTACCGCCGCCGAAAACGATGGCAACGAGCGCGCAAAGCTCGCTCACGAAATGCTCTATTATCAAATCGCCCAGTATGTCGGCAGCTACTATGTGGCTATGGGCGGCTGCGACGCTATCGTATTCACCGCAGGTCTCGGCGAGAACCAGCCCATTCTCCGCGAGAAGGTTTGCGACTATCTTGAGTGCCTGGGCGTAAAGCTGGACAAGGACGTAAACAACGCCACAATCCACGGCAGGCAGGGTATGCTTACAACTTCCGATTCAAAAATCAGAGTTGAGCTTATCGCCACCGACGAGGAAATGGTAATCGCGAGAGATACAAAAGATATAGTTGAAAATCTGTAATAATCAATAAGCATGATTGAAGGCTGTTCAGTTCGAGCAGCCTTCTTTTTCGCGTAAAAAAGCGCCCCTGAATAAGAGGCGCTTAATTTATTTAATTTGCAGCCGTTCCGGTTAATCAAATAATTGTTTCCAGATACGCGGTAATTTCAGCCTCGGTGGTCATCGCCATAACCTTTTCGGCAATGGCGTCAGCCTCAGCCTTTGTCCACTTTGAAATGTTCTTTCTTACCCTGAGAACCGACGGAGCCGAAACGCTGAACTCGGTAAGCCCGAATGAGATAAGCAGCGGAATCATCATCGGATTCGCCGCGGCCTCGCCGCACATGCCGACGGGGATATTCTCGGCGGCGGCGCAGCGGATAATCCTGCGTATCATGCGCAGAACGCTGGGCTGCATGGGAGAGTACAGATATCCTACGTCGCTGTTGCCGCGGTCGGCAGCCATGGTGTAGCCAGTGAGGTCGTTTGTGCCGATGCTGAAGAAGTCAGCCTCTTTAGCGAGCAGGTCGGCAATTACGCCCGAAGCCGCGGTTTCGGTCATTACGCCCACCTTGATATTCTCGTCATACGCAATACCCGAAGCCTTCAGGTCGGCCTTAGCCTCCTCAACAAGAGCCTTGCCCTCGCGCAGCTCCTCAACCGCAGTAATAAGCGGGAACATTATGCGGATATCACCGAACGCGCTGGCGCGGAGAATCGCCTTTATCTGCGACTTGAACATATCGCGGTTTTTCAGGCAGTAGCGGATTGCGCGGAAGCCCATGAACGGGTTTTCTTCCTTTGCAAGTCCCAGATACGGAATCTCCTTGTCGCCGCCGATGTCGAGGGTACGGATAATTAACGGCTTGCCCTTTAAGATGAGCGACGCCTGCTTGTACGCGTCAAACTGCTCGTCCTCGGTCGGAAGCTGGTTTCTGTCCATAAACAGGAACTCTGTGCGGAACAGTCCTACGCCCTCGCCGTCTGCCTCAACGGCTTTTGTCGCGTCCTTGGGGGTTCCGATATTGCAGAACAGCTCGTACTCAATGCCGTCGGCGCCCGCGGTTACTTTTCCGCGGAAGCTCTCAAGCTCACGCCGCTCACGTAAAAACGCCTCGCGCTTATTTGTATATTCCGTAACCTGTTCTTCCGAGGGCGCGGTAATAACGTCGCCCTTCGCGCCGTCAACGATTACAAGCTCGTCTGTAGAAAGCTGAGTAACGGCTCCCTGAACACTGAGAACAGCGGGGATTTCCAGCGCGCGCGCAAGAATAGCCGAGTGCGAGGTCTGGCTGCCTGTTTCGGTCACGATGCCTACGATGTTTTCCTTCTTGATACCCGCTGTCATCGAAGGAGTAAGCTCCTTGACAACAAGAACCGTGCCCGCGGGAGCGTCGCTGATTTTTACCTCCTGAACGCCGAGCAGGATACCGATAACTCCGTCGCGGATGTCGCGCACGTCGGCCGCGCGCTGCATTGTGAGGTCGTCGCCCGTTGCCGAGAACATATCAATAAACATTTTGCAAATCTGATCGACCGCAGCCTCGGCGCACTGATTTGCTTTAATGAGGTTTTCGATTTCACCGCCCATGAAGGGGTCGCGGATAATGGCGATATGGCCTTCAAGGATTTCCGCCTCTTTATCGCCCGTAGACTGACGGATAGCGTTTGCCTGCTCAACGGTGTTGTCGCAGAATTTATCTACCGCGCCGCGATAACGCTCAAGCTCCGCGTCAACGTCGGTTATTTGCTTTGGCGTGTATTCCAGCGACTGCTCGGCAATTATCATAACTCTGCCGATACCGATTCCGTCGGAAGCGCCGATACCTTTTAGCATATAAATCACCTCTTTGGTTTAAGTGATTTCAGGGAAGCGGAAGCCGCCTCCCTGAATAAAGTTTTGCTTCTTATATTACATCAAGTTTTTGCCCCGCCGTTGCAGAAGCTTTAATGCTGAATCAAAGCTTTCCATAGGCGGAGAATGTGCCCACCGGCACTTACTCGCCGAGTCCGCTTTCGATTCTCTCTACAGCGTCAGCCAGAGCCTCGTTTTCGTCGTCGCCTTCGCAAACGATCTCGATCTCGCTGCCGCACTTAATGCAGGCCGCAATGATGTTGAGCAGGCTTTTTGCGTTGTAGCTGTTGCCGTTGAACAAAATCGTAACGTTTGAGGAATATTTGCCCATAGCTGTTGCAAATACCGAAGCCGGACGCATATGGAAGCCCTGAGCGTTTACAAGTGTTACTTTTTTAGATACCATAAGTCATTTCTCCTTTATGTTTAATGATTAATTACCAATTATTCTTTAACGGGTTTTTTAAGAAGCATAAGAAGTATTGTTCCCACAACGGCGCCGATAAGCAGCGCGAGGAAATAGAGCCACGGACTGCCGATTGTCGGGAGTACGAAGATACCGCCGTGAGGAGCCTTAAGCGTGCATCCCCACCATGCCGACAGAGCACCTGCGCAAGCGGAACCTACAATGCAGCTCGGAATTACCTGCAGCGGATGACCTGCCGCGAAGGGAATAGCGCCCTCGGTAACGAACGACATACCCATAATATAGTTAACGGGGCCGCTCTTTCTTTCCTCGGATGTCCAGCGGTTTCTGAAGAATGTGGTATTGAGTGCGATTACAAGCGGAGGTACCATACCGCCGATCATAACAGCAGCCATCATCTTAAACGCGGGATCATCGGGATCTCCTGCCTTTAAAGCTTCGTTGAGCAGCAGGGTTGCGGTAACGTAAGCAGCCTTGTTGAACGGACCGCCCATATCTATTGCCATCATGCCTGCAAGCAGTGCGCATACGGGAATGAGCAGCGCGGGCTGATCAGCCATCCACTTAATGCCGTCCTGCATACCCTGATTGATAACGCCCATTACAGGGTTGACAGCGCACATCATAACGCCGACAATTCCAAGACCGGCAAGCGGATAAATAAGAATAGGTTTAATACCTTCCAAAGCACGCGGTAAGTGGTCGCATGCCTTTTCAAGCATTTTAAGCAGCCAGCCTGCTATAAAGCCTGCGAGCAACGCGCCTAAGAAGCCCGAAACAGCCTTGCTGTCGCCGCCGGGGGTTTCAAAGGTTGAGCCGATACGCGCCAGTTCGCCGCCTACAAAGCCGACAAGCAAGCCGGGACGGTCTGCTATGGACATTGCTATAAAGCCTGCGAGCAGCGGAAGCATAAAGTTGAACGCAAGTCCGCCGATGTTCTTGAACCAAGCCGATACGGGAGTACCTGTACCGAAGTTTCCGTCCTGATTAACGCCCGCGAACGAGTCGATCAGGAACGCGATAGCGATAAAGATACCGCCTGCTACAACGAACGGAAGCATGTGCGATACGCCGTTCATCAGGTGCTTATAGAGCTTTCTGCCGAAGCTCTCGTCATCAGCCGAAGACGCGGCAGCGGCGGCCTTGTGGTCGGCATGGAAAACGCCTACCTCGCCGTTTACGATTCTGTTGATAAGCTCCTCGGGCTTGTGAATACCGTCGGCAACCTTTGTTGTGAGAACGGGCTTGCCGTCGAAACGCGCGGTCTCAACATTCTTGTCAGCCGCAATGATGATACCGTCGCAGTTTGCTATCTCCTCGGTGGTAAGAACGTTCTTTGCGCCGCCGGAGCCGTTTGTTTCTACCTTGATAGTGATGCCCATCTTGTCGCCCGCCTTGGCAAGAGCCTCAGCAGCCATGTAGGTGTGAGCGATACCTGTCGGGCAGGCTGTAACCGCCAGAACGCGGTAGCCTTCCTTCTTCTCCGCCGCGGGAGCAGCAGCTTCCTCGGGGAACTGCTTTGTTTCCTGGTCGTCGATAACCTTCAGGAATTCTTCGGGTGTCTTTGCCGCCTTGAGCTTAGCGGTAAAGTCCTCGTGCATGAGCATCTGCATAAGACGCGCCAGAACCTCGAGGTGTACGTCTCCGTCGAGAGTTGCCGCGATCATGAAGATGAGCTTGCACGGCGCGCCGTCGGGCGACTCGTAGTCAACGCCGTCAGGCACTGTGATTGCTGTCAGCGCGGGAGCCTTGACAGCCTCGCTCTTGGCGTGAGGAATTGCGACCTCCATGCCAATCGCGGTGGTTCCCATGTCCTCACGGGCTAGGATACCTTCCTTGTACGCTGCGGTATCTACCAGATTACCGCACTTTTCATGCAACGACACAAGAATGTCGATAGCCTCTCTCTTTGTCTTGGGAGCGACGCCGAGAGAAATGCCCTGTTTTTTCAGCAGGTCAGTGATGCGCATAAATTTACCTCCTTGTAATTTATTATCTTTTTAACAAACTGCTCAGCCAAACTGTTTTTCAAATTTTTCAAGCAGTTCGTTGATTTTTTCTTTAGTAGCCAAGCCCGCAAGGAACGCCGTGGCGTTGCCGCATACGCTGCCAAGTTTTAGCGCGTAGGCGTAATCCTGAGTTTTTATATAGCCGGCTACAAAGCCCGCTACCATTGAGTCGCCCGAACCGACGGTATTGATTACCTTCTCTTTAAGAACGCCGGCTTTGTGTTTGTTTCCGTTCTCGTCAATAAGCATGGCGCCGTCGCCGCCCAGTGAAATAAGCACGTTGCGCGCGCCCATTTTTTGAAGCTCCTTGGCGTAATGAACGATATCATCCTCGGTTTTAACCTCAACATCAAAAATCTCGCTAAGTTCCTGACGGTTGGGCTTAATGAGGAACGGGCGGTATTTAAGCGAGTTTACGAGCAGCTTCTTTGTAGCGTCGACCACAATACGGACATCCTTGAACTTTAGCCGCTCCATCATGCGCTCGTAAACATCATCGGGCATTGTGTTGGGAATGCTTCCTGCGAGAATCAGCGTGTCCCCTGCCGAAATACGGTCGATCTTCTGCAGCAGTCTTTCAAGCTCGGTTTCGTCTATGTGAGGCCCCTGACAGTTTATTTCGGTCTCCTCGCCCGCTTTGATTTTGATATTGATTCGTGAAATACCGTTCTTCAGCTTTATGAAATCGGTGATTATGTGGTCGTTGCGGATACCGTTTTCAATTGCCTTGCCGGTAAAGCCCGCGACAAAACCGTATGCGGTGCTGTCGAGATCAAGCTCGGCAAGCACCATCGACACGTTGATACCCTTGCCGCCGAAATAGTATTCCTCGCTTGTGGTGCGGTTAGTAATTCCGCTTGTCAGCTTATCAAGCCGTACTATGTAGTCGATGGACGGATTGAGAGTAATAGTATAAATCACTTCATGACCTCCTTGATTACCGTTTCCTTTGCGTATCTGTTATCAGGCATGGAATCCGTAATTATACAGCACTTTTTAAGCTGTGAAAACGTTACTGAGAACACCCGCCTGAATTTGGTGTGATCCGCGAGAACAAACGCCATATAGCTTCGGTTTCCTCGATTTCGGGGGTGGTAAAGCCCGAGTCGATGTCGATACCGTTGGCGCCCATAAACGCTTTTGAAAAATTGAAGCTTTTGATATTGGCAATTCCCTCAGCTCCCACAACAGCCTCGGTAGCAGCCTTTACCTTGCCGCCGATAAGATAGGCGTTAAGCCCCTTTTGCACCAGCTTGCGGGCGTGGACGATGCCATTTGTAACATAGGTTGCCTTGTTGTTGTCGATAAAATCAATCAACCGTGAAGTGGTTGTGCCAGAATCAATGAACACGAAATCGCTGTTGTTGATAAGCTTTGCGCTGTAGCGGGCGATTTCTGTTTTTTCCTCGCTCATTAAATTCTCACGCAGGCTGACGTCACGTCTTACGGTTGATTCGGAGATGCCAAGCAGTTCGGCAAGCTCTGAAACCGTCACCGCGTTTTTCTCATTAACCATGCTCAAGATTGACTGATACCTCTCCTGAGTAAGCAATTTCAATCACCTCTAGTCATATTATAACACTAATCTAAGCAAAGTCAAGCGAAATCTCTCAAATTATGCTAATATTTTTAATAAAATTTAATAACATTTATTTAATATTTTGCATATAATCAATTTTACATGATGTATTTTGCTCATTTTTGAACAATCCACTGAAAAGCAAATCAAAGAAAAGCCCCCGGCAAAGCCGAGGGCAAAATAAAATCAGATATTACGGTAAAATGTGACCGGAGGACAGGTACAGGCGGTACCATTCCTCGCGGGTAAGCTCAATATCAACCGCGCGCGATATTTCAAGCATGCGGTAATAGTTCATCGTGCCTACTATAGTCTGCATTTTTGCGGGGTGGCGCAGAATCCACGCCGCGGCGATAGTGGACTTTGTGACATTATACTTTGCGCTGATCTCACCCAGCGCCCAGTTAAGATCGGGATAACCGTCGTTGTTGTCAACAAACGCGCCCTTTCCGCTCTGGAAAGGAGACCACGCCTGCAGGGTAACATTGTTGAGGCGGCAGTAATTGAGCACATCGCCGTTGCGGTCGATAGCGCCGTCGGTGTTCATATTCGCCTCCATGCCGCTGGAAATAATATTGGAAAACGGAATGCTGAACTGAATCTGATTGGTCTGGATATCCTGCTTAACGGCGGTTTTAAGCAGTTCAATCTGAGACGGCTTGTGGTTGCTGACGCCGAAATAACGCACCTTACCCTTTGTTTCAAGCTCGTCAAACGCCTTTGCTACCTCCTCGGGCTCAACAAGCGCGTCAGGGCGGTGGAGGAGCAGGATGTCGAGATACTCTGTTCCGAGCCTTTTAAGCGAATTGTCAACGCAGCGGATGATATTCTCGTATGAGAGGTCGTACATCCAGCCGGGAACAATACCGCACTTTGACTGCAGAATTATCTGGTCGCGCGGGATTCCGATTTCCTTTAGGCTTTCGCCGAACAGCCGCTCACATTCTCCGTCGCCGTAAATATCCGCATGGTCGAAAAAGTTTACTCCAAGCGAAATGCAGTGCCATATATATTTTGGAATGTCCCAAGCCTCAAGCTCGGTAAGCCTCATACAGCCCAAGCCGATAGCGGGAACCTCAATTCCGGACTTTCCGAATTTTATTGTTTTCATACAAGCACCTCCGCGCTTTTTCTTACATTATATAGGAAAAGTGCTTTTAATTCAATAGCAAGGGGGAATTATTAAAAAAAATCTTGACATTTAGCGAACAATGCATTAGAATAGTAGCAGTGTTTGGGGGTATAGCTCAGCTGGGAGAGTGCTTGACTGGCAGTCAAGAGGTCACGGGTTCGAGCCCCGTTATCTCCACCATCAATGCGATTTCGGTACATTTACCGGAATCGCATTTTTTCTTTTAAAACCGCATAAGCACCGGGTTTTTCGCAGCTTCGCCGCTGTCTGTGTGTTAAGAGAAAACAGACAAAAAGGCAAAAATCTGACAATTATTCTGATTTTTTAGAAAAATTCCGGACACAAAAACGGACATATTGGACACAAGGATTTATTATTTTCCAAGTCCAGTCCTATTATTTTAATTGAGAGGTGTTTAGAAATGGCAGAGCCGAAAAAATTACCGAGCGGAAGTTGGAGGATTAGAATTTGTTATCTTGACGAAAAAGGAAAGCAGGTTAGAAAATCTTTCACAGCGGAAACCAAACAAGAAGCCCGACACATGGCGGACGTTTTTATGACTGAGCGCAAGCACAACAAAAAGATTGAGGACAAAACGATCAAGCAGCTTGCGGACTATTATATAGAAAATCGGTCAAATGTTCTAATGTTTTTGTAGAGAAAACAACTAAAACCTATGCAGGAAACAGAGAATTAACTTTGCCCGACGTCTTGTTTAATATGTTGCCGAAAAAGGGCAAGGCGAACGATTACATTATTGAAGGAAGCCCGACGGCAATCTACAGCCTTTACAACAGGCAGAGAAAAAACTTTAATTTTCCCTACCATTTTCACTCACTCAGACACTACTTTGCTTCTGTAATGCTCATGGCAGGAGTGCCAAACAAGTACGCTATGGAGCGCATGGGACACTCAACAGACGGTATGCTAAAGAACGTTTATCAGCATACATTTAAGAGCAAGCAACAAGAATATGACGTAGTATTAAACGATATTTTTAATAAGACGGACAAGAAAGAGAACGCCGCGCCAGATAGTAAAGAAGAATAAAAGCAACGAAAAGGAAGTGCCAAAAAAGCTCTTCCTTTTTTGTATAGTTTTTTCGTTGGTTTTTTGCGCTGATTTATTGCTTTTCGACAATAGATATGATAGAATAAAGTTGCTACACGAAACCGAATAGTATTGCATTGTAATTTGCGTGTATTTTACTATGTAAAATACAGGCTCTACCTTTTATACGCATTTTACAATGTTAAGGGTTTTGTGTAGCAACAAATGGGGCTATGTATTTTGGTGCGTAGCTTCCGTTTGGGGCTACGCATTTTTTATTATAGAAAGGGGATTTTAAAATGAAAGCAATTAGATGTGAAATGTGTGAAAGCACCGACTTTTTAAAGAATGATGGGATATATATTTGTCAAGGCTGTGGTGCAAAATATTCAGTCGATGAAGCAAAAAAATTGATGGTTGATCTTGAAGAGGACAACGCAAAAATTTCCAATCTCTACGAAAGAGCCAGACAATCGCTTGAAGTTGATGATCTTAAAAATGCTGCAGAATACTACAAGCAAATACTTGATGAGAACCCAAAAGATTGGGAAGCATATTTTTACTCATACCTTGGAGAAACTACGACATTTACAAATAATGAAGCAGCAACCGTAGCGAAAAAACTCGGAAATACTATACCCCCTGCTTATGATATGGCTATTGCAGATTGTGACGGTGCAACAGCTACAAAAAGAGTTCAAACCATTTCAGAAAAGACATCCGACAGACTGACTGGTATAGCTGCAACTGCGGCTACCTTGTTAAGAAAGTATGAGGGCGGTAGCAGAATGTCTGCAGCAGGTTCTGTAAATTGCAATATGTATCAAAACTTACGTCCCGTAGCTGTAAATACGGTTGCACACTGCGTACTTGCGTTTGCTCCCCTTGAAGAAAAACTCCAAAAAATTCTGAGCGCGAATAACAATCTTGATAAAGAGAGCGTCAAGAAAAGTTTATTGTATATACGTCGTGCACGGTATCAGATAGCAGACATGGTATTCTATCCTGTATCTGGAACGCCGGAACGACTAATAAAGCCAGAGTTAATCAAAGAGTACGCAGAAAAAATACACGAGCTTGATCCTTCTTTTTCAATTCCGTCAGTTGAATCAAAAACGAACACCAGCGGAGGCTGCTATGTAGCTACTGCAGTATATGGCACATATGACTGTCCACAAGTATGGACACTTAGAAGATACAGAGATAATACTTTAGCTAACACATGGTATGGCAGAGCATTTATACATACATATTATGCTATCAGCCCAACAATTGTAAAGTTTTTTGGAAACACCCAAGTTTTCCAGCGTTTTTGGAAGAAAAAACTTGATAAGTGGGTAAGAAATCTTAATGATAATGGATTTGAAAACACACCATATCAAGATAAAAAGTGGTAAATGTTTGCCGCTGTAAAGGCAAAAAGATTAGAGCAAGGTTTTCACGCCTTGCTCTTTCTGTTACATTACCATTTGAATTTGTGTCGGTGTTAATCGCATAATACTAAACAACTTGCGGATCTCCAAAAAAGTAAACTTGTCGGAATCGTTGAGTTTGTTGTAAAGTGAAGCGGTACTCATGCCCAGCTTTACGGCAAGATCTTTTTTGGCTGACTAGTTATGATGTTCAAACAATAGCAGATGTAGGAGTAGGAAACATTGAAAATATGATAGACAAAGAAAAGATCAGCAGTTTTGTGTCTGCCACAATCGCGGAGGAAGTATGCAAACGGATAAAGAACGTCAAAATAAAAATATAATGGAATCCCCTATTATATAATAAAACATTCTTTGTTTTATTATAAGTGATCTTTTGTGCATGATCGTCCGACACTATGCCGCTGTCTGTAAAATTAGGGTATGCGAGATTTATTTCATTATTATTAAGCAGATAAAGAGTTTTTAAGAATTTATCGCAATAATACCAAAAAAACGTACAAACGGCGGCTATATTTTTACTTTAAAACATAGCAAAAAGATGGTATAATATATTAGTTATGATAAAATGAGTATGGTATGTGCTGCAAAAGCGCCTTTTGAAGTATTTTGGGGAAGTTTATGCGGAAAACAGATAAACCTGATGCAATCAGTTGCCATACCGCTTTTATAACAATATAGAAATCGTGAGGCATAACAGATGCGTATATTAATACACAGCGATGAATATTACCCTACGGCACAGGCATGCTCATACAGAATGCAGGTGTTTACCGACACATTTATGGAGCTTGGCAACGAGGTTGTCGTTATAACAAGCTCGGCGAATAAGAAAAACGGAATTTTTGACAAGGATCTGCATAGAGAGAAAATCATCTTTTCCCCTACCGTTCGCATGAAAAAGAAAACAACAGCTATGCGCATGATAAATAACCTTTCATTTGGGTTTACTTCTGTTTTTTCCGCTCTTCGCGCGGGAAAGGTCGATGTTGTTATTACTACCTCGCCCCCGCCTCTTGTAAGCTTTTCGGGATGGCTTATCGCTAAATTTAAACGCGCAAAGCTTATATATGATGTTCGTGATATTTGGCCTGACGTGGCTTTGGAAATGGGGAGCTTTTCCGAGGGAAGCTTTTTCTGCAAGGTGTTCAAGAAAATCACACGCTTCATGTACAAGCATTCGGATGTAGTCTCAACGGTTTCTCCCGGAAAGGTTGAAAAAATAAAGGGACATGTCGCTTCCGTGAAGGGCAAAAAAGCAGGTCCTTCAAATACCGATAAGGTCTGGCTTGTAGGAAACGGTTTTGACGAAAGCATAACAAACAGCAAGCTTGACCCGGAAATTGTTGATAAATATGAGCTTGATAAAAAATTCACCTGCGTCTATATAGGAAACATCGGATTGGCTCAGGGTCTGGGCGCGCTGCTTGACGTAGCGTCTGAAACAAAACATAAAAACGTGCAGTTTCTCTGTTTCGGTATGGGCGCCGAAAAAGAGCTTTTGGAAAAAAGAGCTTCTGATGAAGGTCTTTCAAACGTTAAATTCTGCGGAGTTGTCGAGCACAGCAAGGTGTTTTCGATTCTTTCGCGGGCAAAGCTCAGCTTTATTCCGCTCAAAAACAGCAACATGAAGGATTCTGTTCCCACAAAGGTCTATGAGGCTCTCGGAATCGGCTGCCCTGTTTTGCTGGTAGCTGAGGGAGATTCCGCCGACATTGTTGACGACGCCGGGCTCGGCGATCATATCTCCCCTGATGAAACTGAAGGTCTTGTTGATTTATTTGACAGCATGATTGACCGCTATGATGAGATTGAGGCGAACAGAGATAAAGCTGTCAGCCTTATGCGCGAAAAATACTCCCGCCAAAAGATAGCGGCCGAGTTTGAGAAAAAGCTTCGTACACTGTGCCATAGCAAGTCCGAATAAGGCACTGTGTAAAGGCGCGTATTCTTATTGTTATAATACTCTTTCGGAAAGCAACGGAAAAAGAAAGGATAATTACAAATGGTAAATGTAATAGGATTGGGATATATAGGTCTTCCGACCGCGCTTATGATGGCGGCGCACGGCGTGGAGGTCATCGGTACCGACTACAACGCCGAGCTTGTAGCAACACTTAACGCGGGCAAGACCACATTTAAAGAG
>OMYD01000019.1 GCA_900315195.1 uncultured Eubacteriales bacterium
GAAATCTTATTCCGATTCGGGCTATATGATTGAGCGTGACGGAGTGCAGTATTCCGAAGCGATTGACCCCACCGAGCTTGGCAGAACCTACACCGAAACGGACGTTCCGATTGAGGGCGAAACAGGTCTGACCGTTTCCGATACGCTTGAATTGCTTAGCGAAATGGGGGTTGATGTAAGTGATTAGCAAGCAAAAGCTCAGAGAAAACGTCGAAAAGGCAAAGAACGACACAAAAGCCGCTTTGCAGCTTATCTATGACAGCCTCAACAACGGACAGCAGAAAAAGCTATTGAAAAACAGCGAAGTCAAAAAGCTGCTTATATTCTATGGCATAGTTGAGGAATAGAAAGGAAGTAATTAAAATGAAGAATTTTTTGCACGCAATATTCGCAGGTGCGCTGGGTGCGCTTGCCGCATATTTCAACGTCCTGCTCATTCCGCTTATCGTCCTGATCGCGGTAATGCTTATTGACTACATAACGGGCATGGCGGGAGCCGCCTACACGGGCGAGATAAACAGCCGCGTAGGTGTTATAGGAATTGTCAAGAAAGTATGTTATCTGGCGCTTGTCGCGGTCGGCATTGTGCTTGACTATCTGATAACAGCCGCGCTTGTGCAGATCGGTATAGCGATTCAGATAAATTACTGCTTTGGTATGATAATCACAATCTGGCTGATTATTAACGAGCTTATTTCAATCCTTGAAAACCTCGGTGAGCTGAACATTCCGCTGCCCCATTTCCTTATAAGAACTGTCAAAAGCTTAAAAGGCAGAGTAGAGGACACGGCAAAAGATGAGAAGGAGAAGTACTAGCAGATATTAAATATCAATATAAAACCAGAGCAAGGCGTTAAACCCTTGCTCTGGGTCTTTTTGTTGGCAGGCTATCTTAATTATAAGGCAACGGCGGTCGTTTTTGTCGCCTTGGAATTCCATTTTTTTTGCGGAGAGAAGGTATGTTTATATAATAATAAAATTCTGCGCCGTTTTATGCGGCGTGTTCAAAGCTATAGGTTCATCTACGCTCTCCCTAAAAACGTGCCGCAGGCACGTTTGCTTGCCTGTGCGGCTCGCACTCGCCTTTGAATCCCCTTCTCTCTTTATCGCAAAAAAAAGGCACCCGTTGGGTACCTTTTTTATTTGGCGGAGAGAAGGGGTGTTTGCGGTTTAGTAAACTTACGTCTCGTTTTATGCGGCGTGTTTAGAACTATAGCTTCATCTACGCTCTCCTTAAAAACAGTCCACCAGACTGTTTTTGCCTCCCGCTGGTCGGCACAGTCGCCTTCGAATCCCATTCTCTCTTAATCTCCAAATTAAAAAAGGCACCCGTTGGGTACCTTTTTTATTTGGCGGAGAGAAGGGGATTCGAACCCCTGGTACGGTGATTACCGTACACATGATTTCCAATCATGCTCCTTCGGCCAGCTCGGACATCTCGATAATTTATGTGTAAAATACTTGATTTTTCCTGATTTCTCTGGTATAATTTTCAGTGCTGTTATAAAAATAATTAATATTTTTAAGGAGTTGTTTACAATGAGAAAAATCTTTTCCGCGCTTCTCGCGGGCGTAATGGCATTTTCAATGACAGCTGCTTTCGCCGGCTGCGGCGGCAGCTCATCAAGCACCGACAGTTCAAAATCAGAAAGCAATACATCAAAGAGCACTTCCGATGAGACATCATCAAAGGGCAGCAAGGGTACTCTCCATATGGCTACAAACGCTTTCTTCGAGCCGTATGAATACTACGAAAACGACAAAATTGTCGGCATTGATGTTGAGATTGCAGGCGCTATCTGCGATAAGCTCGGCTATACTCTTGAGGTTGACGATATGGATTTCGATTCTATCATCACAGCTGTTCAGTCGGGTAAGGCTGACTTCGGCATGGCGGGCATGACCATTACCGAGGAAAGAAAGCAGGCTATCGACTTTACCGATACTTATACAAACGCTGTTCAGGTCATCATCGTTAAGGACGGCGACGACAAGGTAAAGACCAAGGAAGACCTCAAGGGCGCTGCAGTAGGCGTTCAGATGGGCACAACAGGCGATATCTATGTATCCGACCTCGAGGCTGACGGCACAACCGTTGAGCGTTACAACAAGGGCGCCGACGCTGTTCTCGCTTTGAGCCAGGGCAAGGTAGACGCGGTTGTTATCGACAACGAGCCTGCAAAGGCTTTTGTAGCTCAGAACGAAGGTCTTAAGATCCTTGACGAGCCGTTTGAAAACGAGGATTACGCTATCTGCATCGCTAAGGACAGCAGCCTTACCGAGGAGTTCAACGGTGCTCTTAAGGCGCTTAAGGATGACGGCAAGATCGACGAGATCATCAAAAAGTACATCAAGGCATAATACAAATATCCGGTAAAACAAAATAATAATTTAAAACGGGCGGGTTTTGTGCCTGCCCGTTTTCAGTGATAGGGAAGTTGTTATGATACTTGTACAATCAATTTCTGCCTCTGTTTCCGCTGCGGCGTCGGGCGTCGGCGTAAAGGGGGATATTGAAAGCTTTTTCTCAGGCCTTTGGGACAGCTTTGAAAAAACCTTTATTTATCAGGACAGGTGGAGGTTCTTCTGGAACGGCCTGCTGGCGACCCTGCGAATCGCCTTTTTCGCGGCTGTTTTCGGCATAGTGCTCGGCTTTTTGGTTGCCGCTGTCCGCTCCACCTATGAAATGCATTTAAGAGGAAAAAAGTGCAGGAATTTCGGCAATTTTATGATGAAGTTCCTGAATGTTATCTGCAATATTTACATCACCATAATCCGCGGTACTCCTGCCGTTATTCAGGTTATGATAATGTATTTTATTATCTTTGCCAATTCGCGCAATAAGGAGTTCGCCGCGGTGCTTTCGTTCGGCATAAACTCGGGCGCTTACGTTGCCGAGATCGTCCGTTCGGGCATTATGTCGGTCGATAAGGGGCAGTTCGAGGCGAGCCGCTCGCTCGGCTTTAACTATCCCGGAACCATGTTCCTTATCGTTTTTCCGCAGGCGTTCAAAAATATTCTTCCGGCTCTGGGCAACGAGTTTATCGTTCTTGTAAAGGAAACATCCGTGGCCGCTTATGTAGGTATTTCCGAGCTTACATACGTCGGAAACCTTGTGCGCTCGCGCACATATGAGGCGTTTTTCCCGCTGATAGCCGTGGCGCTTATTTATTTGGCTATAGTATTGATACTTACGTTCCTGCTCAAAAAGCTTGAAAGGAGGCTGCGCAACAGTGACCGATAATGATGTTTTGATCAAGGTTGTTAACCTGCACAAGTACTTTGACAAGCTTGAGGTTTTAAAGGGCGTCAACGCCGAGATAAAAAAGGGCGACGTTATGGTCGTTATCGGCGCGTCGGGCTCGGGTAAATCAACATTTCTGCGCTGTCTGAACCTGCTCGAGGAACCCACAAGCGGAAGCATTATCTTTGAGGGCGTTGATATCACCGACTCAAAAATCGACATCAACAAGCACCGCCAGAAAATGGGAATGGTGTTTCAGCAGTTCAATCTGTTTCCGCACAAGAGCGTTATCGAGAACATGACGCTCGGCCCGATAAGACTTTTAAAGCAGAGCAAGCAGGAAGCAAGGGAAAACGCCATGAGGCTGCTTGAGCGCGTAGGACTTGCCGATAAGGCTAACGCGTACCCGAATCAGCTTTCGGGCGGCCAAAAGCAGCGTGTGGCTATTGTTCGCGCTCTTGCAATGAACCCCGATGTAATGCTGTTTGACGAGCCTACCTCAGCGCTTGACCCCGAAATGGTAGGCGAGGTGCTTGAGGTTATGAAGCAGCTTGCCAAAGAGGGAATGACGATGGTAGTTGTAACCCATGAAATGGGCTTTGCAAGAGAGGTCGGCACCGAGGTTGTGTTTGTTGACGAGGGAGTTATCGTTGAGCAGGCGCCGCCGAAGGAGTTCTTTGAGAACCCGAAAAATCCGCGTTTAAAAGACTTTTTGTCTAAGGTTCTCTGATTCTTTGAATTATATTTTTACCGTGAGGCGGGCTTTGCCCGCCTCATTTTTCTTTAAAGGAAAACTATGTGACTGCTGACTGAAAAAAGCAAAATATTTAGTGTTTTGTCTTTACATTATTTCCAAGATATTGTATAATTGGTAATAACTATAAATAATGAGGTGTTATGTATGCAGCCCAAATATAAGAGAATTTTATTAAAGCTTTCCGGCGAGTCGCTCGCGGGCGAAATCAAGCACGGAATTGACTTTGATACAGTTGTTAAAATCTGTGAACCAATCAAAAAATGCGTCGAGGCAGGCGTTCAGGTCGGCATAGTTGTCGGCGGCGGAAACTTCTGGCGCGGAAGAACATCGGGCGAGATGGACAGAACCCGTGCCGATCACATGGGAATGCTCGCTACAACAATCAACGCTCTCGGCGTTTGTGACGCGCTTGAGCAGCTCGGACTTGACGTTCGTGTTCAGACCGCTATTTCAATGCGTCAGGTCGCTGAGCCCTATATCCGCAACAAGGCGATGAGCCATCTCAACAAGGGCAGAGTCGTTATTTTCGGCTGCGGCACGGGCAACCCGTTCTTCAGTACCGATACAGCGGCGGCGCTGCGTGCCGTTGAAATCGAGGCCGACGTTATTATGAAGGCGACAATGGTCGACGGCGTTTACGACTGCGACCCAAAAAAGAATCCCGACGCCAAAAAGTTTGACACCATATCCTTCCAGGAGGTTCTAAGCAAGGATCTGGCGGTTATGGACAGCACGGCTTCGGCGCTCTGTAAAGATAATAATCTTCCTATTCTTGTGTTCAGCATCGATGATCCCGAAAACATCTACAAGGCTGTATGCGGTGAAAACATCGGTACAGTAGTTACAAACAAGGCAAATTAATTTCAGAATTTACATAATTTTACTATTCAGGAGGCGTAAAAATGAAAGAGCAATTAACAAAAGCAGAGGAAAGAATGAACAGACGTGTTGACCATATGCGCAAGGAATTTGCCGAAATCAGAGCAGGCAGAGCTAATCCGGCTGTACTTGACAAGGTAAAGGTTGACTACTATGGTTCTCCCACTCCGGTTAATCAGCTGGCGGCTGTTTCCGTTACAGAAGCAAGAACGCTGACAATTCAGCCGTGGGACGCTTCTCTGCTCAGAAATATTGAAAAGGCTATTCAGAAATCCGATATCGGCATTAACCCCAACAACGACGGCAAAGTTATCCGTCTTGTTTTCCCTCCGCTTACCGAGGAAAGACGTAAGGGCATCGTAAAGGATGTTCAGAAGGTTGCCGAGGAAACAAAGGTTCAGGTAAGAAATGTAAGACGCGACACAATCGAGAAGCTCAAGGCTATGAAGAAGTCGGGCGAGCTGACTGAGGACGACCTCAAGCAGGGTGAAAAGAAAGTCCAGGATCTTACCGACAAGGTAACCAAGTCAATTGACAAGATTTCGGCCGACAAGCAGAAAGAGATCCTGGAGCTGTAATATGGCGCTTTTCGGTAAGAATAAAAAAGACTCTTTTAAAGGCAAAGCCCTTGCTTCCGAAGAAGGCATAATTCTTCCTAAGCACGTCGGAATTATTATGGACGGCAACGGAAGATGGGCAAAAAAGCGCGGCTTGCCGCGCAAGGTAGGGCACCGCGAGGGAGCGAAAACGTTCCGCATGATTACCCGTTACTGCTCGGAGGTCGGAATTAAATACCTGACTGTTTACGCTTTCTCAACCGAAAACTGGAAGCGTCCCGAGGATGAGGTAGGCGCCTTGATGGGGCTTTTTAAGTCATATCTTAACGAGGCGCTTGAGGACTTTAAGGACGACGACATCGTTGTGCGCTTTATCGGTGAAAAGAGCGGTTTTTCGCCCGAGCTTCAGAAGCTTATGGACGATAATGTCGAGATTTCAAAGGACCGTACCGGTATGGTGCTGAACATCGCCATGAATTACGGAAGCCGCGACGAGATTGTCCGTGCCGTCAAGAGCATAAGCTCGGATGTTAAGGACGGAAAGCTGTCTGCAGATGATATAGACGAGCAGCTTATCTCGGACCGTCTTTATACAGCGGGGCAGCCCGATCCCGACCTTATTATCCGCCCCAGCGGCGAGTACCGCATATCAAATTTTATGCTTTGGCAGGCGGCATACACCGAGTTTGTAATTATGAATAAACTGTGGCCTGACTTTAAAAAGTCGGACCTAGATGAAGCGCTGCGTATTTATTCGCGTCGCAACAGACGCTACGGCGGAGTTTAGCCGCGGCGAAAACCTTACCCGCCCACGGTAGGGAAGCTGAGCAACTTTTAACAGTGGGCAGAAAGGCTATGGCGATTATCATGAAATCATTAAAACCGCGATTGCTGACGGCGGCAATAGGAATTCCCGGGGTTCTGCTTGTCATCATTTTTTCGGAGCTTTGGCATCCGTTGGTAGGAATAATTGTTGGTCTTGCATCAATGCTTATGGTAGGGGAATTACTATATGCAAAAAAGCTGATCGGCTGTATTCCGCTTACCGCTGTGTGCATGCTGTATACTCTGTTAATGCCTATTATGGTAACATCGGGCGCGCTTGCGTACATAATAACATACCTGTTTTTGATTCTGGGCTTTGTTGTAAGTCTTGCTTATTATAAAAAACTCAGGTTTTTTAACCTTGCCTACGCAATGTTCGGCACTACTCTTATCACTTTCGGTATGAGCGCTGTTCCGATCGCGTGCTGTACAAACGGAGTCAGCGTAAGCTTTTTCTTTGTGCTTATATTTCTGCTTCCGTGGATGGCTGACGGCGGCGGGTTCTTTATCGGCAGCTATTTTGGCAGACATAAGCTTTGCCCTAATATCAGCCCTAAAAAGACGATCGAGGGCGTGCTTGGCGGCGTGGTATTCTGTATAGCTTCGGCTATGCTTATGGGACTTATTTTCCAGTTCCTGATTTTAGATAAAAACGAGGTTCAGGTTAACTTCGGCGCGCTTGTTGTTATTGCTGTTCTTGATTCGGTTCTCTCAATTCTCGGCGATCTCAGCTTTTCGCTTATCAAGCGAAATCTTAATATCAAGGACTACGGCTCTATTTTCCCGGGCCACGGCGGAATGCTTGACAGATGTGACAGCATAATATTTACCGCCCCAATGGTTGTTGTGCTCTCACAGTTTATGCCGTTTCTTCAGAGTTTGGTGTAATTATGACAAAGAATATTTCCATCTTGGGCTCTACAGGCTCCATCGGTACCCAGACGCTCGATGTAGTCGATAAGCTGGGTTTAAAGGTTTCGGCGCTCTCGGCGGCGAGGAATATAACTTTACTTGAACAGCAGGTGCGAAAATATAAACCCGCACTTGCTGTGGTTTACGATGAGCAAAAAGCTCGCGAGCTTAAGGTTGCCTTGGCGGATACCGAAACCCGCGTGCTCAGCGGAATGGACGGTTTGGTTGAGGCGGCTGTGTTTCCCGAGGCCGACTTGGTGCTCAATTCGGTGGTTGGCATGGTTGGCTTGCAGCCTACTATCGCTGCCGCAAACGCAAAAAAAGACATAGCTCTTGCCAACAAGGAAACTCTTGTAGCGGGCGGAGATTTGATGACCGACGCCGTAAAGGATAACGGCGTAAAGCTGCTGCCCGTTGACAGCGAGCACTCCGCTATTTTTCAGTGCCTTCAGGGTATGCCCGACAAAAAGGTGCTGAAAAAGCTTATTCTAACCGCGTCGGGCGGCCCTTTCTTCGGCAAAAAGACCGATGAGCTGCGCGACGTTACGGTTGAGCAGGCTCTTAATCATCCTAACTGGAGCATGGGCGCGAAAATTACAATCGACTCGGCTTCAATGATGAACAAGGGCTTGGAAATAATAGAAGCGGGCAGGCTTTTCGGCGTCAGCGGCGACGATATCGACGTTGTTGTGCACCGTGAAAGCATTATTCACTCGCTGGTTGAGTTCACCGATAATTCGGTACTCGCGCAGCTGGGCGTGCCCGATATGCGCATTCCCATTCAATACGCTATTACATATCCTATGCGCTATGAAAGTCCGGTTCAGGAGCTTAATCTTGCACAAATCGGTAATCTGAGCTTTTTTGAGCCTGATTATGATACATTTGAATGCCTTCGCGCGTGCAAAAAGGCGTTTGATATGGGCGGCGCGGCAACTGCTATTGCCAACGGCGCCAACGAGGAGGCAAACGCGCTGTTCCGTCAGGGTAAGATTAAATTCCTTGATATCGGCAGGCTTGTTATGGGCGCTGTGGACAGCATTCAAAACTTTACGCCGACCTGCGTTAGGGACATCCTTGATGTTGACAAGCAGGCGCGCAGTTATGTAAGAGACAGGGTAAAATAATATTTTATTTGCGGAATCTATTTTGGAGTTGATTCATTTTTCATGCAGGTATTAACAACAATCGGACTTATTGTTATCGGAGTCCTCTTGTTCGAGTTCATCATCTTTGCTCACGAGTTCGGACACTTTATCACCGCCAAGCGCTCGGGCGTTCAGGTAAACGAGTTCGCCCTGGGCATGGGTCCAAAGCTGATGAGCTTTAAAAAGGGTGAAACCAGATATTCGCTCAGGGCTTTCCCGATAGGCGGCTTCTGCGCTATGGAGGGCGAGGACCAAAGCAGCGATAATCCCCGCGCTTTTACTAACGCCAAAATCTGGAAGCGGATGATAATAATTGTAGCGGGCGCGGTTATGAACATTCTCGTCGGTTTTGTGCTGATGTTTGTGGTAACCGTAAACCAGACGTCATTTTTGGATACTACGATTACAGGTTTTACGCCCGACTCATATACCGCTAACGCGGGGCTTCAGGCAGGGGATAAGATTGTTTCCGTAGGCGGATATTCCGTGGCGAACTCAAGGGATTTGTCGCTGGGAATTCAGCTTCTTCCGTGCGAGGAAGTAGATCCCGCGTCGCTTACCGTATACAAGCAGGACTGCTGTGTGTATGCCAGAAATTATATTTCAAAATTACTTGATGACAAGCTCATTGACAATAATACCGCAAATAATTTATACTACAATATTCTCGGCGAAGAGGCTAAGAAAATTAACGCCGCTAAGTCAAAGGACGAAGCATTTATACTTTACAAAGGCGTTATTGATAAGTTCTACACCGAAGCAAAAATAGAAAAGCCAAAGGATTTCGCTTATCCCGAAATTAAGGTTCAGGATAAGCGTGTGCGCTATGTCGGCGACGTAACCGTAGTCCGTGACGGTGAAAAGACAAAGCTTGAGGACGTTCAGTTCTATACGGTAAAAACAGGCACCGGTTCTGACGACGACAAAACCGGCGTACAGATTGACTTCTATTTACAGCCTAAGGATAAAAACTTCGGCACTGTTATGGAGGAAACCTTTACGGGTACGATCAGTCTGGCGAAAAGCGTATGGAAGTCGTTTGAAATGCTGATTCAGGGGCGTTTCCATCTGACTGACATGTCGGGCCCCGTTGGTATTACAAAGGCCGTATCGGATGTAGCGTCTGTGGGCATGCAGTCAAGCTTCGGCGACGCGGTGCTCAATATCGTGTTCTTTATGGCGCTTATCACGGTAAACCTCGGTATTGTAAATATGTTCCCGTTCCCGGCGCTTGACGGCGGACGCTTTGTGTTCCTGATAATCGAGGCAATAATCAGACGCCCCTTACCGCGTAAGTTTGAATATATAGTAAACGGCATCGGTTTGGCGCTGCTGATACTATTCATAATTTTTATTTCAATAAACGATATTACTAAACTGATTAACGGTACTTTCCCGTCAATCAGCTAGATAGGGAGGAGAGCTTTATGGGCAGTAAAATTCAGATAAAGGCAGGCAATATTCTCATTGGCGGCGGCGCTTGTGTGTCAATTCAGTCTATGCTGAACGTGCCTTCAACCGATATTGAGGGCAGTGTAGCGCAGGCAAAGCGGCTTGAAGAAGCAGGCTGTCAGATTATCCGCGCGGCAATTCCCGACATGGACGCCGTAAAGCTTATTCCCGCTCTGAAAGAGGCTGTAAGCGTGCCGATCGTCGCGGACATCCACTTTAACTATAAGCTGGCTCTTGAGGCGTGCGCCGCGGGCGTTGATAAAATACGCATCAACCCCGGCAACATCGGCTCCGACGACAGGGTAAAGGCGGTTGCCAATGCCTGCAAAAGCCGCAATATTCCCATAAGAATCGGAGTAAACTCGGGCTCACTTGAAAAGGAGATTTTGGCTAAGTACGGTCATCCCACGCCGCAGGCTCTTTGCGACAGCGCGCTTTATCACGCTTCGCTTCTTGAAAAATTTGATTTTTACGACATTGTGCTTTCGATGAAAAGCTCAACGGTGTCCACAATGGTTCAGGCGTATGAAATCGCGGCTCAGAGCTGCGACTATCCGCTCCACCTCGGAGTTACCGAGGCGGGCACAGAACGAATGGGTATAATTAAATCCGCAGCGGGCTTAGGCGCGCTTCTGCTTCGCGGAATAGGCGACACAATCCGTGTTTCGCTTACCGCGGATCCCGTAATGGAAGTTTACGCCGCCAACGATATTTTAAAGGCTATCGACCTGAAGCAGGGCGGAGTACAGTTTGTTTCATGCCCGACCTGCGGCAGAACCAGAATTGATTTGGTAAAAATAGCCGGTGAGGTAGAGGATAGACTGCGCGGCTGCGAGAAGAATATCAAGGTTGCCGTAATGGGCTGCGTGGTAAACGGCCCCGGAGAGGCAAAGGAAGCCGACATCGGAATCGCGGGCGGCGACGGCTGCGGTCTGGTATTTAAAAAAGGCGAAATTATTGCCAAGGTGCCCGAGGCTAAGCTTGTGGACGCGCTTATGGAAGAGATTGAAAAGCTGTAATTAGGGAGGTTATTACTTGGGCGGCAATCTGCCGTCACGGGGATTAGATGAAAACATTAAAAGAAGTATTCAGTTCCTTTCCCGAAAGCGGCGCTGTAGACAGCGGCGTAGCAAAGGGAATTGTCACAAAGGTTAATATATTGAACGAAGTGCGCGTTGTTACTATGTATGCTGACTTTTCAACGCTCATAGCCCGTGAAAAGTTTTTGGCGGCGGAAAAAGCGTATTCAAAAATGCTCGACGCTTCCGTATGCATTAAACCTCATTTTGGAGAAAAGCTTTTTTCGGCTGATTATTTTCCGCATTTGTATACGGCAGTAAAACGGGAAATGCCCAGCATTAACGGCACGCTTAACAACGCCGAGGTTCGCCTTGAGGGCGATACCCTCATTATCAACCTCAATAACGGCGGCAAGGCTCTGCTTGACGCCAAGGGGTTTGATCAGTCGCTTTCACGCCTTATCGCGGAAGAGTTTGACCTAAACTTAAAAATTAAATATACGGGTACCTTTGAGGTAAACGATTCAAGCGATGAATATAAGCAGGTTATAAAGAGCGCACAGACTCAGATAAAGCGAGAGCAGCTTCAGAAGGACGCCGACTTTTTCAAGGAAGATGAGGAAGTAACCGAGGCTGTACGTGAAAAGCAGGCTGAGGACGCTGTTACCGAGGTAGAGATCCGCGAGGGCAGCTTTGCGACTCCGCAGATTCTGCGTTCCTCAGTTCGTCCTCTTTACGGAAGAAGCATCCGCGGTAAAATGTCGCCGATTAAGAACATAACTGACGGAATGAAGGGCGCGGTTGTCTGGGGCGATATTATTGAAAAGGAAAAGCGTATTACCAAAAACAGTAAAAACGCAATTATTACAATCGACATAACCGACTACACGGGCTCAGTCACAGTTAAGCTGTTTTGCGGCGTTAAGGAGTCCGAGGCTATAGATTCGCTTAAAGCGGGCAAAACCATTGTCGTTATGGGAAATATCGAGTACGATGAGTTCCTGAAGGAAGTTGTGCTCTCGGTGTTTTCAATCGGAACAGCGGAGAAAATCAAGGTTGTAGACAAAGCTGAGCAAAAGCGTGTTGAGCTGCATATGCATACAAATATGTCGCAGATGGACGCGCTTACTCCCGCGGGCACGCTGGTTCAGCGCGCGTATGACTGGGGACATAAGGCGATAGCCATTACCGACCACGGTGTAGCTCAGGCGTTTCCCGACGCTATGAAGGCAGCTGAGAATATTAAATACAAGCTTGGCGGCGAGATTAAGGTCATATACGGCATTGAAGCCTATTTTATGGACGATTTGGTTGAGTCTGTAGCGGGCGAGCAGGACGCCCCCCTTGAAGGTACATTTATCTGCTTCGATATCGAGACCACGGGACTTTCACCGCTGCGTGATAAAATAACCGAAATAGGCGCGGTTAAGGTTGAAAACGGCGAGATCACCGATGTTTTTTCAACCTTCGCCAATCCAGAAATGCCGATTCCCGCCAAGATAACTCAGCTTACGGGAATTACCGACGATATGGTAAAGGACGCGCCGTCACAAAGCGAGGCGGTTTCCGCTTTTTTGGAATTCGCGGGAGACAATATTCTGGTGGCTCACAACGCCCCGTTTGACACCTCGTTTATCCGCAAGGCGTGCGAGAATATGCACGTCGATTATAACTATACATCAATTGATACGGTGGCGATAGCGAGAGCAATTTTGCCTGACATCAAGAACGTAAAGCTTGATACGGTAGCAAATTATCTCAGGCTCGGCAGCTTTAATCATCACCGCGCAACCGATGACGCCGAAATTCTTGCTAAAATATTTATCTCCCTGTGCAACCGGCTCGGAGATGACTACAGCATTTTTTCCGTTAAGGATATCAATACAAAAATCGCCGGAGGCGACTTTAAAAAATTACCGACGTATCATCAAATAATTCTTGCAAAGAATAATGTTGGATTAAAGAATCTTTATAAGCTCATTTCAAAGAGCCATTTAGAGACCTTTTATAAAAAACCAAGAATTGCGAAAAGCGAGCTGGTTAAGCACCGCGAGGGACTTATCATCGGTTCCGCCTGCTGCGAGGGGCAACTTTACAAAAGCATTCTGAAAGGCGCGCCGTGGGGCGAAATAAAGCAGATAGCGTCATTTTACGACTATCTGGAAATTCAGCCCTCGGGCAACAATGGATTTCTTATCCGCAACGGCACGTTTAAAAGCGTTGACGAGCTGCGGCAGATCGACCGCACAATAATAAAACTCGGCAAGGAGCTGGGCAAGCCTGTATGCGCCACCTGCGACGTTCATTTTATGGATCCGACCGACAGCGAGTACCGTAAAATCCTTCAGGCTGCTCAGAAATTCAAGGACGCAGATAATCAGGCGCCTCTGTACCTGCGCACTACCGCCGAAATGCTCAAGGAGTTTGAGTGGCTTGGCAAGGAAAAGGCGTATGAGGTTGTTGTTACAAACACCAATAAAATCGCGGATATGTGCGAGGAAATAAGACCGATTCCGATAGGCACCTTCCCGCCGTTCATTGAGGGAGCGCAGGAGCAGCTTATTTCGATTACCTGGGAGCGCGCCAAGAAAAAATACGGCGACCCGCTGCCTGAAATCGTAAAGGCAAGGCTTGACAAGGAGCTGAACTCAATCACGACCTACGGCTTCTCGGTGCTTTACATGACAGCTCAGAAGCTTGTTGCCGACAGCGAGGCTCACGGTTATCTTGTAGGCTCGCGTGGTTCTGTAGGTTCGTCATTTGTGGCAACGATGTCGGGTATTTCAGAGGTTAATCCGCTCTGTCCGCATTATATCTGCCCCAAGTGCAAGCACAGCGAGTTTATCACCGACGGCAGCTACGGCTCGGGATTTGACCTGCCGCATAAAAACTGCCCCGAGTGCGGAACGCTGATGGATCAGGACGGGCACGAAATTCCGTTTGAGACCTTCCTCGGCTTCAAGGGCGACAAGGTTCCCGATATCGACCTTAATTTCAGCGGTGAGTACCAGTCGAAATCTCACCGCTATACCGAGCAGCTGTTCGGTAAAAACAACGTATTCAAGGCGGGAACAATCTCAACAGTGGCAGAAAAAACCGCTATCGGTTTCGCGAAAAAGTATGTCGACGAGCGCGCGATTCCCTGCAACAAAGCGGAAATCAAGCGCCTTGCAAAGGGCTGCACAGGCGTTAAGCGTACAACGGGTCAGCACCCCGGCGGAATGGTTGTTGTGCCGCGCACAAACGAGGTTTACGACTTCTGTCCCGTTCAGCACCCCGCAAACGACATGAAGTCGGATAACATCACAACGCACTTCGACTTCCATTCAATTCACGATACAATCACCAAGCTTGATGAGCTCGGACACGATGTTCCGACCATATACCACTATCTTGAAATGTTTACGGGAATCCCCGTAATGAACGTTTCAATGAGCGACCCCGACGTAATATCGCTGTTTACGTCAACAAAAGCGCTTGGAGTAACGCCCGAGGAAATTGATTCTCAGACAGGCACGTTCAGTATTCCGGAATGCGGCACGGGATTTGTAAGAGGAATGCTTGTTGAGGCAAAGCCAAAGACATTTACCGACCTTTTGCAGATTTCGGGGCTTTCGCACGGAACCGACGTATGGCTCGGAAATGCCCAGGAGCTTATTCACAACGGCACCTGCACGATTTCTGAGGTTATAGGTACGCGTGACTCAATCATGACCTACCTCATGCATAAGGGCCTTGAGGATTCAATGGCGTTTAAAATCATGGAGATAGTCCGTAAGGGCAACGCCACAAAGCTTCTGACCGAGGAGCATTTTAAGGCAATGCGCGAGCATAATGTGCCAGAGTGGTACATAGATTCATGCATGAAGATTAAATACATGTTCCCGAAGGCTCACGCCGCAGCGTACATGATCGCGGCATTAAGGCTTGGCTGGTACAAGGTTCATAAGCCCACCGAGTACTACGCCGCTTACTTTACGGTGCGCAGTGAAAACCTCGACGGCGCTCTGCTGATGAAGGGTCACAGCGCGGTAAAAACACGCATGAATCAAATTAAACAAATGCAGGCGGCTCACGAATCCAGCGATAAGGACGACAAGGATTACGCTACGCTGCAGATTGTAAATGAGATGATGGCGCGCGGAATTGAGGTTCTGCCCGTAGACATCTATAAATCCGAGGCAAAGATGTTTGTCGTTGAGGACGGCAAAATAAGGCTTCCGTTCTCATCTTTGGCGGGCGTCGGAGACGCCGCTGCCGAGGCGCTTGCTGCCGAGGGTAAAAAAACCGATGAGTATCTTTCTATTGAGGATATTCAAATAAAAACCAAAGTAACAAAGGCGGTTATCGAAACGCTGCAAAGTGTGGGTGTGCTTAACGGAATTCCCGAAAGCTCGCAAATGTCTTTGTTCTAAAGGAGTGACAAAGTTGAAAAAATCATTGTTAACAATGAAGAATGTGCTTATCGCGATAGCTTTCGCGGTATTCCTGATTTTCTTTTTTATTAACATTACATGGTTCTGGGGATTGCTGGGTACTTTTTCAAATATTCTGACGCCATTCTTTATCGGCTTTCTAATTGCTTATATTCTCAACTTCCCGTATAAGTTTCTCTATACAAAAGCTTTCGGAAAAATGGGAACAAAGCATAAAATATTTGCAAAGCTGCGCAAGCCTCTGGCGCTTACGATCACTTACGTAGGCACTTTCGCTATTATCGCCGCGTTGATCGGACTTTTGATTCCTCAGATTATAAGCAATATGTCCAATCTGATTTCAAAGTTCCCGGGCTATATTTCCTCTGCGCAGGATACTTGGAACAATTGGGCAAAGAGCCTGTCGGAAATGGATTTGCCTTTTGCCAAAAACATTAACTTTGACAATATAGGCAATGATATTATCAAGTTCCTCACAGGAAGCCAGGATATTACAAAAACAGTGCTCGATTGGCTTCAGGGCTTTTTAGGCAGCTTTGCGTCCGGCCTTTACAACATGTTCATGGGCATTATTATTTCGATTTACTTCCTTATTTATAAGGAGCAGCTCTGTCGTCAGGTAAAGCGCGTTGCGGTTGCGTTTATTCCGATTAAGTATCTGCCCAAAATTTATGAAATCGTAGACATCACCGACACAAAGTGCGGCCGTTTTCTGGTGGGCGACATAATTGACTCGGCTCTTATCGGTTTAATTATGTTTGTTGTGCTTACTGTTTTCGGCTTCCCGTACGCTTCGGTTATTGCCGTGTTTGTAGGTGTTTCCAACATTATTCCTTTCTTCGGTCCGTTTATCGGCGCTATCCCCAGCGCCCTGATTTTGCTGCTTGAAGACCCGTGGTACTGCTTCTGGTTTATTGTAATTCAATGTATTGTTCAGCAGCTTGACGGCAACGTATTAAAGCCGAAGATTGTCGGCAATCAGGTCGGTCTTTCAAGCTTTTGGGTTTTGTTCAGCGTTATTGTCGGAGGAGCGCTGTTTGGCATTATCGGATTTATTCTCGGAACTCCGATTTTTGCGGTATTTTACTCTCTTCTTGCGAAAAAGTCACGTAATAAAATTGATGACAAGGGTAAAATCGCTCAGCAGGCATTGGATTTCCAGGTGCTTAATTACACCAAAATCGCCGAGGAACAAAAGCGTATCAGAGCCGAAAAAGAGCAGGAGCAAAAGAAAAAGCTCAAAAAGTTTATGCACCTGGGTTCTGAAGATGACGATGACGATAATAAAAAAGAAGAGGCAAAAGATCAGACCGAAAGCTTTAATGATACAATTCACAAAAACCAATAATTCCAGATGCCGCACAATTATGAAAAGTAATTGTGCGGTACTGCTTGACAGAATTAATTTATTGTGGTAGTATATTAGCATGTTAGCAGACTAAAGTGTTTTAGAGAGGGTAATATGAAAAAGAATTTGAAAATTACGCCCGAGGGCACCAAGGATTTTTTGTTTGCCGAATGTTCCGCTATGGATGATGTGTGCGGCAGAATCGAAAAGGTGTTTGTCGGCAGGGGATTTAAAAGGGTTATAACTCCCGGTATTGAGTTTTACGATGTATTTTCTCTTCCTTGCAGCGGTATCGCTCAGGAGGATATGTTTATTATGACAGACAACAAGGGCAGGCTTATGGTAGCCCGTCCCGACTCCACCCTGCCGATCGCGCGCATGGTGTCAACAAGGCTTCAAAATAACGTTATGCCTGTGCGCCTTTATTACAAGCAGGCGGTTTACCGCAACAACCCCACGCTTACAGGCAGAAGCAACGAGCTTATGCAGATGGGCGTTGAGCTTTTGGGCGTTAAGGGAATCCGCGCCGACCTTGAGATTATCACAACCGCGGTTAAGGCGCTCAGCTCCGTAGCGTCGGATTTCCGTATAGAACTCGGTCATGCCGAGGTCTTTGACGCGCTTTCCGATGAGCTTGATATTACGGAAAACGAAAAGGAAAAAATCAGACTTACAATTGAGGGCAAAAACTATTCCGCTCTCAATAATCTGCTCGATAAGCTTGAGCCCTGTCAGGCGGTTTCGGCAATAAGAAGCCTTCCGTCATTATTCGGCGGTGAAGAGGTGATTGATAAGGCAAGGAGCATCTGCCGGGGTACAAAGGCATCGGAGGCGCTTGACTACTTACATAAAATCTATACAAGCCTTCTTTCCATGGGACTCGGCGATAAGCTGATTATCGACCTTGGGCTTGTTCAGCGCAACGATTATTACACCGGTATTGTGTTTACTGGTTATATTAACGGCATCGGCGACGCGGTTCTTTCGGGCGGCAGATACGACGAGCTTCTCTCCGAGTTTGACATGCCGATGGGAGCCGCCGGATTTGCCGTTGATACCGACGCGGTCACAATTAAGACGCTTTCTGATTCGAATGTCAGTTATTCCGATAATCCCGATGTGCTTGTTTTTGCCGAGGACGGCTGTGAAATGCAGGCTATCGAGCTTGTTGAAAAATTGATTGGCGAAGGAAAAAAAGCGCAGTTCTCGGTACTTGAAACACTTGACGAGACAAAGCGCTTTGCCGAAGAAAGAGGAATCGCGGAGGTGAAGGTATGCAGCCGCTGAGAATCGCCCTTACAAAGGGCAGGCTTGAAAAAACTACAATTGAATTGCTTGAAAAAATAGGATATAACTGCGACGAGGTAAAAAACAAGGGCAGACGCCTTATTCTGCCTGTAGGCGACAACGATTTTGAGGTGGTTCTGGCAAAGGCCGCCGATGTTATCACCTATGTAGAGCACGGCGTGTGTGACCTCGGCGTTGTGGGCAAGGACACAATACTTGAGCACGGAAGTTCCTTTTATGAGCTGCTCGATTTGGGCTTCGGCAAGTGCAGGTTTGCTCTCGCTACAAAGAAAGGCTCTGATTTTTACGGCGGCTATAACACAAAAACAATCGCCACAAAGTATCCTAATATCACCCGCGCGTTTTTTGAGGACAAAAACATGGACGTGCGCATTATAAAAATCGAGGGCAGCGTTGAGCTGGCTCCGCTTGTCGGGCTGTCAGACGGTATTGTCGATATCGTTGAAACAGGCTCAACCCTTAAAGCTAACGGCTTGGAGGTAATTGAGTGGGTTACCGATATTTCGGCGCGTTTAATCGCCAACACCGCAAGCCTAAAGCTCAGAAAGAACGAGATTGAAGCATTACAGAAGAAATTGGAGGCAGTCACAAAATGATTACCACAGTTATTGCCGACGGCAAAAAAGAATATGAGTTTATTGAATATCTGAAAAAAAGAGCGCAAAGCTCAGATAAAAACGTAATTCCCACCGTTTCCCAAATTCTTGAGAATGTGCGCGAAAACGGCGACAAGGCTGTGCGCGACTATACGGTGAAATTTGACGGCAAGGCTCCCGAGCGCGCCGAGATCACCGCTGACGAAATTGACGGAATTATCGCAAAGTGCGACAAGGATTACCTTGAAACAATTAAAAGGGCGGCTGCCAACATTGCCGACTTCCACCAAAGACAGGTTCAGCAGAGCTGGCTTACTACAAAGGAAAACGGCGTAATGATGGGGCAGCGCGTGCGCGGATTAAAGCGCGTGGGTATCTATGTGCCCGGCGGCACAGCGGCTTACCCCTCGTCGGTGCTGATGAACGCCGTTCCCGCAAAAATCGCGGGCGTTAAGGAGATCATCATGTGCACCCCTCCTCAGAAGGACGGCACGCCTAACCCGAATATCATCGCGGCGGCAAAGCTTGCGGGCGTTGACAGAATATTCCTTATGGGCGGCGCTCAGGCGGTTGCGGCAATGGCTTACGGCACAGAAACCGTTCCAAAGGTCGACAAAATTGTCGGCCCCGGAAATATCTTTGTGGCTACAGCTAAAAAGCTCCTGTTCGGTACGGTTGATATTGACATGATCGCGGGTCCCAGCGAGATTCTTATTGTAGCCGACAAAACAGCAAATCCAAAGTTCCTTGCCGCCGACCTAATGAGTCAGGCTGAGCACGACAAGCTGGCTTCCTCAATTCTGCTTACCGATTCAGCGGAGCTCGCGGAGCAGACCAAGGCTGAAATCGAGCGGCAGGTTCAGACGCTTTCGCGCAAGGAGATAATCGAAAGCTCGCTTGACAGCTTCGGCGCTATTATAGTTTGCAGCAATATAGCTCAGGTCATCGACTTTGCCAATGAGCTTGCTCCCGAGCACCTGGAGGTTTGCTGCGCCAATCCCATGGAATATGTCGGAAAGCTCGACAACGCGGGCTCGGTATTCCTCGGAAACTACAGCCCCGAGCCTCTCGGCGACTATTTCGCGGGTCCAAACCACGTTTTGCCCACAAGCGGCACCGCGCGGTTCTTCTCACCGCTGTCGGTTGACAGCTTCGTAAAGAAATCGAGCTTTATTTACTACACCGAGGAAGCTCTCAGAGCAGACGCGGAGGACGTTATCCGCTTTGCCGAGACCGAGAGCCTGACGGCTCACGCAAATTCCATTAAGGTCAGATTTGACCTTGATTAAGGAAGGTAGTTATGTATCAGTTAAACGATAAAATAAAAAATCTTGTGCCGTATGAGCCAATCAGCGGCACCTACGATATTCGCCTTGACGCCAACGAGTGCCCTGTAAACCTGCCCGATGATATCCGCGCGCAGCTAAAGGAGCGCCTTGATGAGATTGCGTTCAACCGCTATCCCGACCCCTTGGCGGAGCGCTTGATTAATTCTTTTGCAGAATATTACGGAGTTGATCCCGAGTTTGTCACGGCGGGAAACGGCTCGGACGAGCTGATTTTCCTGATTGAATCCGCCTTTTTGCAGAAGGGCGATAAAATGCTGGTTGTCGCTCCCGATTTCTCGATGTACAACTTCTACTCGTCAATATGCGAGGTAAAGTGCGAGAGCTTTTTAAAGGGCGACGATTTGGAAATTGACGTTGACGCGCTTATTAATACCGTCAACAGCGAGGGTATTGACCTTGTTATCTTCTCAAATCCCTGCAACCCGACGGGCAAGGGAATTACCCGAGCCGAGGCCGAGAAGCTTGTACGCCGGGTTAACGCTCTTGTTATCCTCGATGAGGCTTATATGGACTTCTGGACTGAAAGCCTGCTTGATAAAATAGGGGAGTACTCTAATCTTATTATCTTCCGCACAGCCTCAAAGCTTGTCGGAGCGGCGGCGCTACGACTTGGATTTGCGGTTGCAAACCCCGTTATTTCCAGGGCAATAAAGGCTGTTAAATCGCCATATAACGTCAACAGCATATCTCAGGCGTTCGGCGAAATAATTTATAGCAACAAAGAATATTTAAAAAACAGACAAAAAACAATTGTAAACTGCAAAGAAATGCTGTATAATGGGCTTGTGGAAATTGCCGGCGGTCAAAGTGACATTACGGTGTACAGCAGCGTCGCCAATTTCGTATTTATGAAAACAAGCCGCTCCCGTGAGATTTGGGAGTATTTAAAGAGCAAATCCATTGTTGTCCGCCTTATGGGCGAGTACCTGCGCATTACTGCAGGTACAGACGAGGAAGTCAGCGCTGTTTTGAGCGCGCTCGGCGAGTATTTTTCGAGGTGATGCTATGAGAGCAGCAACAATTAACAGAAAAACAAAAGAAACCGATATAGCGCTCTCGCTTAACCTTGACGGCGGCGAAGTCAGCGTTGATACAGGAATCGGCTTTTTTGATCACATGCTCAATTCATTTGCGACCCACGGCGGCTTCGGGCTGACTGTCAGCGTAAAGGGCGACCTTGAGGTTGACGGGCACCACACCGTTGAGGACACGGGCATTGTGCTGGGTCAGGCGTTTGCAAAGGCGCTTGGCGACAAGGGGTCTATCGACCGCTTCGGCAGCTTTTATGTGCCTATGGACGAGGCTCTCGCCTTTGCGTCAGTTGATGTAAGCGGCAGACCGTTCCTTGTTTTTGACGCCGAATTCCCTCAGGAGCGCTGCGGCGGCTATGACTGCGCAATGACGGTTGAGTTTATGCGCGCTCTGGCATTTAACGCGGGGATTACCCTGCACATGAAATCGCTTTACGGCGACAACTCTCACCACATTACCGAAGCGCTTTACAAGGCTGCGGCTCATGCTTTAAGACTTGCGGTAAAGCAAAACGACAGCGGAAAACCTCTTTCAACAAAGGGAGTGCTTTAAATGATTATTTTACCCGCTATTGATATAAAAGACGGCAACTGCGTAAGGCTTCAGAAGGGCGTGTATTCCACCGCTCAAAAGGTTGCAGATTCTCCGTATGAAACGGCAAAAGGCTTTGCCGACGCGGGCGCCGAGTGGATGCATATGGTAGACCTTGACGGCGCAAAGGACGCGAAGCTTATCAACGCCGACCTTATCGCGGATGTTGCCAAAACCTCGGGCTTAAAGGTTGAGGTCGGAGGCGGAATCCGCAACATGCAGGCTGTTGAGTATTATTTAAGCCGCGGAATTGACAGGGTTATCCTGGGCTCGGCGGCTGTTAAAAATCCTCAGCTTGTTATCGACGCGGTTAAAGCTTACAGCGACAAAATTGCCGTGGGAATCGACGCCAAGGACGGCATGGTTCAGGCAGAGGGCTGGCTGGACAACAGCGAGATCGACTACATAGATCTTGCAAAGCGCATGGAGGACGTCGGAGTTCGGACGATTATCTTTACCGATATTGACTGCGACGGAATGCTTTCGGGCCCCAACCTCAAGCAGCTTGACGACCTTACCCACGAGGTCGGCTGTAACATCATAGCCAGCGGCGGCGTGGCTGTGCTCAAGGATATTATCAATCTTTCCGACCTCGACATTTACGGAGCTATCTGCGGCAAGTCGATTTACAGCGGAACAATTGATTTAAAACAGGCAATCGAAATGACAAAAAAGATTTAAGAGATATATAATATGGATTTTGAAAAATATTTTGTTAAGTCAGAGCTGATTCCCGCAATTATTCAGGAGAAATCGACCGGCGAGGTTCTGATGCTGGCATACATGAACCGTGAAAGTATGCAGAAAACCTTTGAGACGGGCTATACATGGTTCTGGTCGCGCAGCCGACAGGAGCTGTGGAATAAAGGCGCCACATCGGGTCATCTGCAAAAGGTGGTCGACATTTACGCCGACTGCGATAACGACACCCTGCTGATTACCGTTGAACAGACGGGCGCGGCGTGTCACACAGGCAATCATTCTTGTTTCTTTAAAAAATTAAAATAGGAGGCATTCACATGGCAGACCAAGAAAAATTAGTACTCACTAACCTTTACAAGACAATTGAGCACAGACGGGATAACCCCATCGAGAACTCGTATACCTGTTATCTTCTCGACAAGGGCATCGACAAAATCCTTAAAAAGGTGGGCGAGGAGTGCGCCGAAACCATTATTGCGGCTAAAAACGGCGATCATGTGGAGACCATCTACGAAATTGCCGACCTGCTTTATCATCTTACCGTTATGATGGTTGATCAGGGTATTCCGCTTGAGGAGGTTCTCGCGGAAATTGCTGACCGCAGCAAAAAGACTCAGAACCTTAAGCCTGTACATCAGGTAGACAAAAATTCCTGAGTTTCAAAAAGTAAAGAAAAATGGCGGGCTCAGCCGGCCCGCCATAACTTATGTAAACTAAAAACACCCTATGACATTGTCATAGGGCTTATATTATATTTAATGTACCGACGCCGGTGTGAAGCGCGCGATAGCGTTTTTGAAGTTATCATCAGGTTCTTTTTCAAGCAAAAGCTCAATCGGCTTGTTGATATCAAGTGAAAATACGCCGATAAGTGAGTGCGCGTCTACGGTATAGTCGCCGCTTCTGATCATCATCATAATGTTCGGAAACTGTGCCAGTGTTTCAAAAATATCGATTAAGCCGTTTTTATTGACCGCTGAAATTGGTAAAGAAAACATGATAATCACCTCAAAATATGTCGGAAACTGTTTTGTTTACATTGTTGTAACGTTATTTTAGCATTTTTTACGCAGATAATCAATAGAAGATTGCAAAATAAAATAAAATCAACATTATTAATAAAAAGGAAGAACAAAGTTATGGATTTTAATATACTTACGCTCGGCTGCAAGGTCAATCAATATGAATCCCAGGCGATGCGCGAGGATTTGCTCCGAAACGGTTACAATTTATCCAAAAACAAGGATAAAGCCGACATCACCGTTATAAATACCTGCACTGTCACCTCGGTCAGCGACGCAAAAAACCGAAAGCTGATTCACCGCGTTAGGCGTCAGAATCCCGACGGAATTATTGTGCTGACAGGCTGTATGCCGCAGGCGTTTCCCGAGGAGATGAAGGAGCTTGACGAGTGCGACATTATTCTCGGCAACAAGGAGCGCTCTAAGCTTGTGCCGGCAATTGAGGCGTATCTTGCCGATAAAGCAGTGCTTGTGGATATTCCGGAGTATCATAATCGCGGGGATTTATTTGAAAATCTTACGGTGTCTTCCTTTGGCGAGCATACGCGCGCGTTTATTAAAATAGAGGACGGCTGCAACCGATTTTGCAGTTACTGCATTATTCCGTACGCCAGGGGCAGAGTGCGCTCAAAGCCTATTGACGCGCTTAAAAACGAGCTTGAAAACGTGGCGCTAAGCGGTTACCGTGAGGTTGTGCTTGTGGGAATAAACCTTTCCGCTTACGGTCTTGGCGAGGATTACAACCTTGCCGACGCGGTTGAAACCGCCTGCGCTGTTGATGGGATAGAGCGCGTAAGACTCGGCTCAATTGAACCCGAGCAGATGGATAAGGAGCTTATCGCTCGGCTTGCGGCGCAGAAAAAGCTCTGTCCGCAGTTTCATCTTTCACTTCAGAGCGGCTGCGACAAGACTTTAAAAACTATGAACCGCCACTATGATACGAATGAATACGCTGAGATAGTCAGCAATCTCAGGGCCGCTTTTCCAAATTCCTCAATGACTACCGACGTTATGGTCGGCTTTGCGGGGGAGAGTGAGGAGGACTTTCAGGCGTCTATGGCTTTTGTAAAGCAAATCGGCTTTGCAAAGGTGCATGTTTTTCCGTATTCGATTCGCAAGGGTACCCGAGCCGAGAGCCTGCCCGACCATGTCAGCCCCTCTGAAAAGGAGCGCCGCGCCAAGCTGATGGGCGAGCTTGTTGAAATATCAAGAAGGGAATTTTTGCGGTCGCAGGTAGGTTTGACCGAGGAGGTGCTGTTTGAGCGCCTGCGCCACGGTTATCTTGAGGGGTACACTAAAAACTATACTCCCGTTCATCTTGCAAGCGACGACACCTCTCTTTGCGGCGAGGTAAGGCGTGTAAGGCTTGTCGCATTTATGGATGACTGCTGCGAGGGCGAGCTTGCGGATTAAGATTTAATTCATGGCTTTTTTGAGGTTTTCCATCTCCTTTCGCGCAGATTCTTCTTTAAGGCTTACATAACTGTAAAGCATAAATCCGCTCACTTTATTATTCTTATTTAGAATATTAAGCTCGTCACACAGAATTGTGTCGCTGTTAAGCCATGTGCCTTCGTCGGCGTCCGTACCCGCTTTATAACCCGCAAGACCGACGTAAAGCCTGACATTTTCAGCGTAGCTCAGTTCTGTCCAGTCGTTTAGGGCTTTTTCAAAGCCGAGATGCGGATTATCGGGGCTGAAGTAGATCTGAGGGCAGATATAATCGGCAAAGCCCTGCTTGCCGCACCAGTTTACCACATCAGCGCTAAGCCCGGCGTTATTGCTCAGGTTTCCCTGAGGCGATATACCGAACACGGCATCGCAATTGCTCTGATGTACGGCAATATAAGTTTCAGCCATCAGCAGGCTGACGTTTGCCATGCGCCATTCCTCAAGCGACATTGCGTTGCCCTGTTTTACGGTTCTCACATATTCCGAGTATTGCTTGCTGTCAGAATCACCGATGTCGGTGGGATAAAAGTAATCGTCATATTGAATACCGTCAACAGGGTAATTGCTTACGATTTCCCTTACACCGTCAGTAATAAGCTTTCTGGCGCGTTTGTCAGACGGGTCTAGTATTATTCCGCTTTCCGTTTTAATACCCAGGCTTTTGTCTTTTGAGTAAGGATTGCTGTCGCTGAGTTCCGACGGCGTCTGACTTGCGGTGACACGGTAGGGATTTACCCACGCGTGAAGCTTCATTTTGTGGCTGTGGCAGATTTCACACATGATTTTAAGCGCGTCATATCCCGCACTTTCTCCCTGTGTTCCCGATAAAATATGAGAGGCAGGAAAAAGCTTTGACTGATATAGCGCGTCGCAGAACGGACGCGTCTGAACTGCCATTGTATTGAACCCGAATTTCTGACAATCAGAGGCAATCTTTTCAAACTTTTTGCGAAACGCCGCCTCGCTTTTATCGCTCTCGTTTTCCATGCTCAGTTCCATATATGTAATCCAAATTCCGCGCATATCCTCAGGAGCTTTTTGGGTATGCGCCTGAGCTTGTGCAACAGTTGCGGCTGTTTGCAGTGACGGCACTGTATCTTGGCGGGATTTAGGGCTTACGGCGCTTATAATAAGCGTCGCCGCGAACAGCATTACAGCGACTGAAAGGGCGATTGGCTTATTCCTTTTCAATTTTCATCATCCTCGGAGTGTACTATGATATATTTATCGGTTTATTTCGCGATAATAAGCATATTTGCCTTTATTATTACCGCTTTCGACAAAGTGCGCGCTATGCGCGGCGGCCGGCGCGTAAAAGAGGCGACTCTGCTTTTGTTATCAGCCTTGGGAGGCAGTGTGGTTATGCTGATTACAATGCTTCTTATTCGCCATAAAATTCGAAAAAAGAAATTTATGGCAGGCATTCCGCTTATTATTATTTTGCAACTTGCTTTGGCGGTTTTAATTTGGAGGGGGTTCTATGCCTGAGCAGTTAAAATTCATTGTTCCCGAGCAGTATGACGGTATCTGCGCAAAGCGATTTTTGAAGGAGTATTGCTCGTTATCTACCAGAATGATAACATCTTTAAAGCGCAAAAATGAGGGCATTTTGATGAACGGAAAAATTTTGCGCACGATTGACCCTGTTTTTGAGGGGCAACAGGTTATAGTCAACCTCCCCGATGAGGCAAGTGAGTTTATTACACCTGTTGACAGAGAGCTTGACGTCATATACGAGGACAGCTTTTTGCTGATTGTAAACAAGCCGCCATATGTGCCTGTTCATCCCGTAAAGCAGTATCAGACCGACACAATAGCGAATTATGTAATGGCATACAGCAAAAAAAGGGGAGAGCAGTATGTTTTCCGCGCAATAAACAGGCTGGACAGAAATACATCCGGATTGGTAATGATTGCAAAAGACAGGTTTACCGTAAATAAGCTGAAAAACAGGGTGGATAAAATATACTACGCCCTGGTTGAAGGCGAGGTAAAAAAGGGAGGAACGGTTTGTGCGCCAATCGGTCTGCGTGAGGACTCAAAAATAGTGCGTCACGTTATTGACGAGGGCGCACCCGCGGTTACTCATTATGATGTTATTAATTCTACAAAAGAAATATCACTGCTGAAGCTTTGGCTTGAAACAGGAAAAACCCACCAAATCCGCTGTCATATGGCGTATTTGGGACATCCGCTTCTTGGGGATGATTTATACGGCGGAAAGCGCGATATTATACAGCGGCACGCGCTGCATTGCGAAAAAATGGTGTTTAATCACCCGGTTACCAATGAACAAATTGAACTGATTGCCAAGGAACCTGATGATTTTAAATATGCTTTGAATATGATTTATCCAAAAAAAAGCTGACCGTAATGACCCGACCCCCGAAAGTTAGACCAAAAATCTAATTTTCGGAGGTCGGTATTTTCATGGCAAAATACAATTATGAATTCAAGAAAAAAGTGGTGACAGAGTTGTTTTCGGTGTAGTGCTCGGAGAAGTACTTTTCTTTTTTAATAACAATGTTGTTGTCAATAACATAGATTTTCTTTTTTGTCAGCAGCGCCTCATAAATGTTTTCAGGATAATTGCGGCGCCTGATAATCTGCTCGTTGTGGAAGAATCCGAAATCGTCAAGATTGGTCAGGTAGTCGTCGCGGAAGCCCCACATAGGATGAATATAGTTTTCAGTGTATTTTATAAAATCCTCTTTTGTGTCGGGATCCATTACATAATAGCAATCGGGGTTTCTGTCAAGCTCGGAAAAAAGGAACCGCGCTTCGTTTTCGGTTTTGACTTTCGGTTGATTGTTGTAATAGATTATTCCGTTAAGGACAGCAAGCGAAACAACAACAGTGACTGAAATAATAAGATAACCATTGTGCTCACGCAGCTTTGTTGCGGGCTTTTGCCGGCGTTCAAGCTCAAAGTTAAAGGAGTTGAGCATCATTACAAACATAAATACCCAGATTCCGTATGTAAGGTTCTCGGCATTGTTGTATATAATACGAATCAAAAAGCCGGAAAGATAACCTACAACAAAGTAGAAAAGAGGGAAAAACGAAAATCTGTTTTTGTGGTAAAGAATAAATACCAGCGATATTGTCAGAAATATAGAAATAGCAATTATCGAGCGGTTAAACTGCATGATTTCGGAGTAATTATCCTCAAATATCGCGTATGAAATGCTGCTGAGGTTTTTTGGGTTTTCCTTTTGCTGAATTCTGTTTACTGTTTTCAGAGACTCTGAATTCAGTGCTGTATTACCGTCATAATAGCCGTTTTTCAGCATTTCGTAGTCAGCTTCGGAATTAATCCCTACCTTTTCAAATTCTTCGATATTATCGCTATAACCCGGGTACGGCAGAGCGCTTACGGCGTTTTGAGCTGCGGTGTATTCGTAGAATTCGCGGGATTCGTCCGTGGCGTGATTTACCGAGTAAGAAAACTGTGAAAGCCCAAATGTTAAAAGAGTAGCCAGAATAAACATAAGCAAAAACGGTCTGAAATACCAAAACAGCTTTCGAAACGGCAAACGGTATTTTTTCTTGGCAATCATATCACCGAAGAAGAACGCTATGCCAAATCCGAGCGCGACAAAGAAATAGGTGATGTTAAGTGAAGCTCCGAAAAGGACTTCCAGCACGCCGACCCAGCAGGAAAGAGAGTATCTTTTTTGGTATATTGCCAGCAGAATAAGCATAAAACCCGCGGCGCACAGAAGCGCGGCAGTTCGTGTGCTTTCAATGTTTGAATAGTGTTGGAGGGCAAACATTATGTTTAGCAGTGTGCTGAATACAAAAGCCTTCCTTTTATTGTATTTATCCGCAAATACAAAAGTAATTGATGTAAACGCGGCAAATGAAGCAAGCACTTCAAATACCACAAAACAGTTGATGTCCCGGAACGCGTATTGAACGGTGCCGATTATAGTAGCCAAAACATAGTTTATAATAGCGTTGGTATAAATATGTTTTTGGCAAATATAAACGGAATTATAATAATCCGCGGTCCCCTCGTATGTAAAGGATGTAAATACAATGCAGACGGCAAGAAAAACCGCGTTAAGAACAAAGGCGAAAAGGAAACTGCTTTTCCATACCGTCAGTATTTTATCTTTCATAACTTCAGACTCCCAAAATTATAAAATCTTTGGTATTGGCAGCGGCAACCGCAGTGCGGCTGCCGCTGAAATCGGTAGTTATTGATTATTCTTCGTTATCGTGCTCACTTTTATGACTGCCGTCACCTTCATCACTGCTGTCACTGTCATCTGATGAGCTGCTTTCAGTGCTGTCTTCGTCGCTGCTCTCCTTCGGATGCTCGGATCCTCTTGAAAGAACAAGCTTGATTGTGCTTCCGTATTTCGCGGGCTCGGAGCTGTCGGGAGACATAGCGATAACATAATCTTCGTCGTATTCGTCGCTGTATTTGCGCTCGCTGTAATCAACTGTAAATCCCTGTCCTTCAAGAACCTCTACAGCGTAGTCATAGAAATAGCCTACAACATTTTCCGGAGTTACATTCTCAGGCGGCTCTGTTTCCGGCTCGGTAGTTTCGGCAACTGTCGTAGAAGGAGCTGTGGTTGCGGCATTCGTGGTTGCGGCAGTGGTTGTGACTTCGGCTGTCGGAGCTGCTGTTGTTTCCTCGGCTTTTTCATCGGACTTGTTTGATGAGAACCATCCGTTCTGAACAGCGAGAACCACAAGAGCCGTAACGGCAAGAGTTACCGCGGCTATTACAACGATAATACCGATGATAAAACTTTTTCCTCTTTTAGCTGGTTCCCTGTCATCGTCGTCTTCTTCCGGAATATTCTCAAAGAAATTACCGTTTTCAAAGGTTTCTTCTTCACCGCTGCCTGTTGCTGCGGGCGCTGAGCTTTTCGGCTCATCCTCGAAGAAATCTCCGTAGTTTTCACTGTTGTTCTGATCGGAATCGTTTAGTTTGAAAACTTTTGTTTCAGGCTGGTAATTATCAAAAACGCGATTGTCTATTTCAGATTCATTATCCGAAGATGAGGCGATTTGTGTTTTATCGTTATCACCTTTTCCTTTTGACGCGTCTTTAAGGTGCTGTGAAGCAAGCGCCGCCGCGACTGCCGCGCCCTGCGCGATTTCGCGTGCCGATTTTTCTATAACGGGCTTTTCGTTTTTTGCGGGAGCGGGTGCGTTTTCAATCTCATCAAAAGCGAATTCCTCAAAAACATTGCTCTCAAAAGCTGTGCTTTCCTGAACAGGAAGCTTTTTTGCCGGTTTTGCCTGTGATGACGGCAACTCTGCTTTTATTGACGCGAGAGCGTTTTTTATATTGCCCGCGTTTTTCCATCTGTTTTTATTTTCCGGCTGGCACGCAATAACGATCACGCTTTTAAGCTTTTCGTTGCCGTGTGAAGGAGCGGTAACAGTTGCTTTTGACAGACGTTTTTCGGTTGCTGCGCTGCGGCTGACACCTTCGTCCTCAAAGGGAAGCTTTCCGTCGTTGGCCATTGCGTACATCATAAGACCGAGCGAGTAGATATCGGTGGTGTGATCGGGCTGATCGCCGGCTGCCATTTCAGGCGCGGTATATGACAAATCAGCGGCATTGCTGTCAAAAGCCGTGAAGCCTCCAAGCAGCAGGCTGCCTTCTGCTGTAATATAAACATTGTCGGGTTTCAGGTTGCCGTGCAGAATGTTGTTTTGCTCAAGCTTGTCCAGTATTTCACTTATTTGAAGTCCAAAGTCAACAATTTCGTTATCAGTGGGGAGTGAGTTTCCGAGGATTTTCTTAATGGGTTTAGCGTCATTTGTAACAAGATAAAGTGAGATGCTGTTTTTTGCGGGCTCGTTGTTTACAATGGCGTCAATATAATTGCTTACCCCGCGAAGCTTAATGAGTGATTTTACAAATGCGGCTTCCTCGTTGATTAAGTCAACATGCTCGCCGTTGTAGTCGCTGTCCTCAAAGTTTACATATGTAAGAACAGCAGCGGTCTGAGTGCCGTCGAATTCTGTTTTGACAATGTTAAACGACGGATAGCTTTGGGATTCCGATACAGGTGAAAGTACCTTCCATTCTTTCAGCTGCTCGGGTAATTTCAGCTTTGCCATATCAAACTCTCCTTTATATCAATATACATATTTAACCTATTATACTTATAATTAATATACATTATAGCATATTCATACGGAATTTTCCACTGTTTTTCATAAAAAATTCTTTTTTATAAAAAAGGAAGAATAATAAAATGAATTATTATTCCTAAAAAGAAAAAAGCATGACTGATGTCATGCTTAAATGTTTATCTTCTTTTTTTCTCTTACAGCAAGTATTCCTCCTGCAATGCCGCCCAAAAGCAGAGCCGCCGTTTTTATCAGGAAAAGCACTGTGAAATCGGCGTCGCCCTTAAACGCGGAAATAAGCACCGTCACCGCCAGCATGGCTGAGCCTGCCGCTGTGCCTGCTACCAAGCCCGCGCCGCGGTTATGCTTGGCTGAAACAAATCCGCCGACAAACGCGCCCGCGGCAAGCAGACCTGCGGCGATATAGCCGAGAATCTGATCTGACATCATGCCTGATTTCGACAGTATCAAAGCGGTAATAATTGTCAGGATAACGCTTGTCATCATTCCGCACAGCATTCCAGTGACCGTTGATTTAATAAAACGTTTTTTATCGGACATAAAAAATCCCCCCGAAAATACTTGTAAAGTATATTCAGGGGAATTGAAGAATATGTTTATTTTTCTTCTTTGGTTTCTTCCTTTTTCTTTCTGCCGAAAAGACTCTTTTTCTCTGTTGTCTGAGGCTGTTCCTTAACAGTGTCAACAGATGAGATGCACCATTTTCTGAATTTCATTTTTACTCTGTCAGAACCTGTTTCGATGATGAGCGCGTCCTCTTCGTCTTTGATGGCAACAACTCTGCCGACAATACCGCCGATAGTTGTGATCTCGTCACCGATTTCCAGATTGTTGCGCATAGCCGCTTCTTCTTTTTTCTTCTTCGAGTTTGGTCTGAGCAGGAACAAATAGACAAGTCCGATAATTACCGCGTAAATGGCAATCATTCCGATTAATCCGCCGTTCATATTGCGTACCTCCTGTATGTATTTCAGTTCTATTGTTTTTTACACAACATCTTGTATTATAACAGCTTTTTCCGCGTGTTGCAAGTGGTTTTTTATATAAATTTAAATACGAACGCCTAAAATTTCTCTCTGCTGTGCATAAAAATCTTCAAACGTGCCGTTGTCAAGCTGTCCGCGTATTTCCTCCATAAGGTTGTTATAGAAGTAAAGGTTATGCAGAACAGCCAGCCGCATTCCCAGCATTTCGCCGCTTTTAAGCAGATGACGGACATAAGCTCGTGAAAAATTCCTACAAACGGGACAGTCGCAGCGTTCGTCAATAGGGGCGGAGTCAAGCGCGTATTTGGCGTTGTTCAGGTTGCGCACGCCTTCCCAGGTGAAAAGCTGGCCGTGCCGCGCGTTGCGGCTCGGCATAACGCAGTCAAAAAGGTCGATTCCGCGGTGAACCGCCTCGAGAATGTTTACGGGGGTGCCAACCCCCATCAGATAACGTATTTTATCCTTGGGCGCGTACGGCTCGACCTGCTCGATAATCTCATACATTACCTCTGTCGGCTCGCCTACCGCAAGACCTCCGATGGCGTAACCGTCAAGGTCAAGCTCTGCGATTTCCTTCATGTGGTCGATTCTCAGGTCGCTGTAGGTTCCGCCCTGGTTTATTCCGAACAGCATTTGCTGCCTGTTTATGGTGCTGTCCATTGAGTTTAGCTCGGACAGCTTCGCGACGCACCGCTTGAGCCAGCGGGTAGTGCGGGCGACGCTCTGTTTTGTATAGTCATAAGGCGAAGGGTTTGCTACACATTCGTCGAAAGCCATTGCGATTGTTGACCCCAGGTTTGACTGAATTGTCATGCTCTCCTCGGGACCCATAAAAATCTTTCTTCCGTCGATGTGCGAGTTAAAGGTAACGCCTTCCTCTTTGATATTGCGAAGCTTAGCAAGAGAGAATACCTGAAAACCGCCGCTGTCGGTGAGAATAGGTCCGTCCCAGCGTGTAAAGTTATGCAGTCCGCCCAACGCCTTGACGTTTTCGTCGCCTGGACGCAGGTGCAGGTGATATGTGTTGCAGAGCTGAACCTGACATTTTATATTTTTTAAATCAAGCGCCGATACCGCGCCTTTTATCGCTCCGCAGGTGGCGACGTTCATAAAAGCGGGAGTTTGTATTGTGCCGTGAGGCGTTACAAATTCTCCTCGTCTTGCGTTGTTTTCGGTTTTAATCAGTTTGAACATAATTCCTCCTGAGAAATAAACATCGCGTCGCCAAAGCTGAAAAATCTGTATTTTTCTTTTACAGCAATTTGATAGGCGTTCATAATGTTGTCATAGCCCGCAAAAGCTGATACAAGCATAATGAGCGTGCTTTCGGGCAGGTGGAAGTTAGTTACAAGGCCGTCAAGAACCTTGAATTTATATCCCGGATAAATGAAAATATCGGTGAACCCGTCGCATGGCTTGATCTCGCCGAATTCCGTCGCCACACTTTCAAGGGTGCGGCATGAGGTTGTGCCTATAGCTATTACCCTGCCTCCGTTTTTCTTTGTTTCGTTGATAAGGCGCGCGGTTTCACGGGGGATCTCATAATGCTCGCTGTGCATTTTGTGATTTGTAACGTCGTCAACCTTTACGGGACGGAAGGTGCCCAGCCCCACATGAAGGGTAACATAAGCGATTTTTACGCCCTTTTTACGCAGTTTGTCCATTAGTTCCTCGGTAAAGTGAAGCCCGGCGGTAGGAGCGGCGGCAGAGCCCAGCTCGTGGCTGTATACTGTCTGGTAGCGCTCCTTGTCCTTGAGCTCCTCGGTGATGTAGGGGGGAAGCGGCATCTGACCTATTTTGTCCAGAGTGGCAAAAAAGTTTTCATCGCATTCAAAGTCTACAACGCGGTTGCCGTCATCCTTAACTTCGGTAACCGTGGCTTTAAGCAGTCCGTCGCCAAACGAGAATTTTGCTCCTTCGCGGGCTTTTTTGCCGGGCTTGCAGAGAGTTTCCCAGCGGTTTCCGCTGATTTGCTTCAGAAGCAGGAACTCTACGCGAGCGACCGTGCCGTCCTTAATTCCGTAAATTCTGGCGGGAAGAACGCGCGAGTCGTTTGCTACAATCAGGTCGCCCTCGTGCAGATAGTCAATAATATCATAAAAATGCTTGTGCTGTATATCGCCGCTATTACGGTCAAGGACCAGCAGGCGCGAGCTGTCGCGCGGTTCAACAGGGGTCTGAGCAATCAGCTCTTTTGGCAGTTCGTAATAAAAATCACTCGTTTTCATAAAAAAATCGCCTCTGTTTTAATAATGATTAAAATACGCCGGCAAAATAATTGACAATAAAGATGTAAAATGGTATATTATATAGTAGGGTAATTTGGAAATCATCCTATATTTTGCGGTTGCGGACGTTTTTACTCTGTCTATAATAGTATATTTTTTAAAATAAGGCAACCGTTTTTTAAAATTTGTTTTAATCGGAGGAATCACAGTGAGAAAGTTTAATGTCGGAATTATCGGAGCTACCGGTATGGTAGGACAGCGTTTTGCGCTTTTGCTCGAAAATCATCCTTGGTTTGAGGTTACCGCGCTTGCGGCAAGCTCAAGAAGCGCCGGCAAAAAGTACGGCGACGTTGTTGAGGGCAGATGGCACATGACAACCCCGCTTCCCGAAAAATACAAGGATATGGTTATTATGGACGCCGAGCAGGTTGAGGAGGTTGCCTCAAAGGTTGACTTCTGTTTCTGCGCGGTAAACATGAAAAAAGACGAAATCCGTGCTCTTGAGGAAAAATACGCCAAGGCTGAGTGCCCGATTGTTTCCAACAACTCCGCTCACCGTTTTACACCTGACGTTCCCATGGTTATCCCGGAAATCAACGCGGATCATATCAAGATCATCGAAGCTCAGAGAAAGCGCCTCGGCACAAAGCGCGGCTTTGTCGCTGTAAAATCAAACTGCTCGCTTCAGAGCTATGTTCCCGCCATTCATCCGCTCAAGGCTTTGGGCGTTGATAAGGTTTTGGCGTGCACATATCAGGCTATTTCAGGCGCGGGCAAAACCTTCAAGACATGGCCCGAGATGGTAGATAACCTTATTCCTTACATCGGCGGCGAGGAAGAAAAGTCCGAGAAAGAGCCGCTCAAAATCTGGGGACATATTGAGGGCGATGAGATCGCGCTCACAGACGACATTGCAATTACATCACAGTGTCTGCGCGTTCCCGTTTCCGACGGCCACACAGCGGCAGTGTTTATGTCCTTTAAGGAAGGCGTTAAAAAGCCCTCTGTTGAAGAGATTATCAACGTATGGGAGAATTATCAGGGCAGAGCTCAGGAGCTTGAGCTTCCCAGCGCTCCCAAACACTTCCTCCACTACTTCACAGAGCCCGACCGCCCGCAGATCAAGTCCGAGAGAAATCTTGAGAACGGCATGGCGGTATCAGTCGGCAGACTCAGAGAGGATACCCAGTACGATTATAAGTTCGTATGTATGTCACACAACACCTTGAGAGGCGCAGCGGGCGGCGCTGTTTTGCTTGCCGAGCTGCTTTGCGCGGAAGGTTATATGGATTAATATATAATAATATGGAGGCGTATTATGGCTAACCACATTTTTACAGGTTCGGGCGTGGCGCTTATTACTCCCATGAATTCAGACGGCTCCGTTAATTATCCGGTGCTTGCTGATCAACGGCAGAATCCCCGTTATCGCGGGTACGGGCAGCAACGATACCTCTACAGCGGTAATGCTGTCAAAAGCGGCACAGAAGTACGGCATTGACGCGCTTCTTACCGTAACTCCTTATTACAATAAGACCTCACAGGCAGGTTTAATAAAGCACTTTAACGTTATTGCCGATTCGGTTGACCTGCCCCTGATCCTTTACAACGTACCCTCGCGTACAGGCTGCAACATCCAGGCAAAGACCTATGCCGAGCTATGCAAGCATCCAAATATCGTAGCGGCAAAGGAAGCAAGCGGCGATATTTCACAGGTTGCGCTTATCCGTTCACTCTGCGGTGATAAGCTCGACATTTATTCTGGCAACGACGACCAGACCGTACCGTTCATGTCGCTGGGAGCTTTGGGCGTTATCTCTGTTTTCGCGAATATCTGTCCTGAGGAGATGCACAATATCTGTCAGCTTTGCCTTGACAACGATTTTGCCGAGGCTCAGAAGCTTCACTTCCACTATCTTGAGCTTATGAACATTCTGTTCAGCGATGTAAACCCGATTCCCGTCAAGACCGCTATGAATTTGTTCGGCTTTGAAGCTGGCGAATGCAGACTTCCGCTGGTACCCATGAGCACTGCGGGTTATCACAACCTGAAGGATTGTCTTGCAAAGTACGATTTGCTCAACAAGTATTCAAAGTAAGTATTTTTATTTAAATTAAAAGCAATAATAAAAGAGCCGGCGCAAAGCGGATTGTTTGTGCCGGCCTTTTGATAAGGAAGTGTAATAATGACAAAGATTGCAATTGTCGGCTGCAACGGAAAAATGGGTGGTTTTGTAGCTCAGGCAGTAAAAGAAAACTCGGCGTGCGAAACGCTTTTTGGCGTTGACGCGTTCGGTGATAATAAAAATGACTTTCCCGTATACCCGTCATTTGAGGGCGTTGTGGAGGTTCCCGATGTAATCATTGACTTTTCAAATCCCGCGGCTCTTGACGGTATGCTCGATTTTGCGGTGAAGAACGGCGTTCCGTGCGTTATCTGTACCACGGGTTATTCTCAGGAGCAGACAGCTAAAATCAAGGCGGCTTCCGAAAAGATTGCAATATTCTTTTCCGGAAATATGTCGCTTGGTATCAACCTGCTTATTGAGCTTTCAAAGCAGGCGGCAAGGGTGCTGGGAAACAGCTTTGATATCGAGATCGTCGAAAAGCACCATAACCTCAAGGTCGACGCTCCAAGCGGCACTGCGCTTATGATTGCGGACGGAATTTCAGAAACGCTCAGCGAGGAGCCTCAGTATGTTTACGACAGACACGCTTACCGCAAAAAACGCTCAAAGAATGAAATCGGAATCCATTCAGTAAGAGGCGGTACAATTGTGGGTGAGCACGAGGTTATTTTCGCGGGGCACGACGAGGTCGTTACCGTGTCGCATCAGGCGCAGTCCAAGGAGGTATTTGCGTCAGGCTCGGTTAACGCCGCGGTTTTTCTTGCCGACAAAAAGCCGGGAATGTATGATATGGGCGATTTGCTCGCGGATAAATTTGCTTAATGTTTTTTTAGAGGTGTGCTTCGGCACGCCTCTTTTTTTTGTGAATAAAATAACGTTCGTTCGTTTCATCTCATAGTATATAGCGTAGGAATATATTAAATTTCAATGAGGTGAAAAAATGGAAAACATCATTACCTTTGCGTCAATGACAAACGCCATGAAGGCAAAGGAGATGCTGCGCGGCCACAAAATTCAGACGCGGATGATCCGTACCCCTGCGCGCCTGCGAAAGGGCTCGTGCGGTTACAGTCTGGTGGTGCCAAATAGCTTTACACGCGCGGTGGAGCTGCTGCAAATGAAAGGAATACCATATAAAGGCATTTTTGCCGATGGTGCCGATTGATTTATTTTGATAACGGGGCAACAACCTTTCCTAAGCCGCAGACAGTAGTGCGTGCGGTTAACAGCGCTATGCTGAATTACGGCGCGAATCCGGGCCGCAGCGGTCACAAAATGTCGATTAAGGCTTCCGAAATCATCTTTCGATGCCGTGAAAACGCCGCAGCCCTGTTCGGTGTTGAAAGTCCTGAAAAGATTATTTTTACCGATAACTGCACAACCGCGCTCAACACTGTTATCAAGGGTTTGCTGAAAAACGGAGATCACGCGGTTATTTCGTCCTTGGAGCATAACGCAGTTGCCCGTCCGCTTGAATATCTGAAGCGGCGCGGAGTGAGCTTTTCCGTAGCCGAGGTGTTTGAGGGTGACGACGAGGCAACTATCGAGAGCTTTCGCAATGCTATAAGAAACAATACAAAGCTGGTTGTTTGCACAGCGGCTTCAAATGTGTTCGGAATCCGTCTGCCGATTGAGCGCATTGCCGCGCTGTGCAGAATTTACAACATCATGTTTTGTGTTGACGCTGCTCAGTCAGCCGGCGTTGTTCCGGTTAACATGACGGAAAGCGGAATAGACTTATTATGTGCTCCCGGGCACAAGGGCCTTTACGGCCCGATGGGAACGGGCATTCTAGCGATAAACTCAGATGTTTTGCCAGAAAGTCTGACTCAGGGCGGTACGGGAAGTATGTCCTCAAGCCTTGAGCAGCCCGATACGCTCCCTGACAAATATGAAAGCGGAACGCCGAATCTCCCGGGAATTGCCGGTCTGAACGCCGGTCTGAAATTTGTTATCGAGAGGGGTGAGGGGCAGATCTTCCGCGCGGAAATCGCTAAAGCCCAAAAGCTTTATGACGGATTGGCGTCAATGAAAGACGTTGTTCTGTACACTGAGCGCCCGCAGGTTCAAACGCATGTGCCGGTTATCTCTTTCAATGTGCGCGGACATGACAGCGAGGAGATTGCCGCGCTGCTTAACGACCGCTTCAATATAGCTGTCAGGGCAGGGCTTCACTGTGCCCCTCTGGCGCATAAATCATTCGGGACAGAGGAGCAGGGAACAGTTCGCGCGGTTATGTCAGTTTATACAAAACCGGCTCAAATAGATTATTTTTTAATGTCTGTAAAGAAAATTATAAAACTTCTTCCCAAAAAGGTTGCAATTGATGATTAAAATGTGTTAAAATATAAACTAAGAATGAATTGATCGCGCATGGGCGGTTGACAATTAAAGGGAAAGGAGGATGAATGTGGAATTTTTTGACAATCTATGGTCAATAATTAAAACTATTCAGTTTCGCGATGTTGTTGACATTCTCGCTATTTCGCTGATTGTGTTCGGATTGTTTAAGCTTATACGCGAAACAAGAGCGGTGCAGCTTCTCAAGGGTTTGCTGCTTTTGTTGGTTGTTTACATTTTATCCTCCATATTTAATTTGGTAATGCTCTCAACGCTGCTAAGAGCTTTTTTTGAGGCGTCGGTTATAATTATCGTTGTTATTTTCCAGCCCGAAATCCGAAAAGCGCTGGAGCAGGTGGGCAGGACAAAAAAATGGCGCAAATATATTAAAATTTTCTCAAAGTACGGCAGGAGTGACGAATGGGAAAAGGCGGTCAAAAAATCAATTATAGACGCCGCCGATACCTCGATTCTGTTTTCGCGTTCACGCACCGGTGCGCTTTTGGTGTTCGAGCGTGAAACAATGCTGTCGGACATCGCGTCAACAGGTACCGTGATTGATGCCGAAACATCCGTAGCGCTGTTTGGCAATATTTTCTTCAATAAGGCTCCGCTACACGACGGCGCCAGCATTATCCGCGACGGAAAGCTGTTTGCCGCAGGCTGCATTTTACCCCTGACGGCTAATAAAAATGTGGATATAAACCTTGGCACCCGTCACCGCGCCGCCCTCGGTATCTCAGAGCAGAGCGACGCTGTAGTGCTTGTTGTCAGCGAGGAATCGGGTGTTATTTCCCTTGCTGTTGAGGGGCAGCTTGAGCGCGGATTTACCCGCGATAAGCTGATTAAAAAGCTCAATGAGCTTATGCTTGATGAGGTTGAAGAGGAGGAGAGCAAATATCGAAGGCTCAGAAAAGGGAGGAAGATGAAATGAAAAAACAATCCCTTTTCGGACGCTGGATGCAGAACAACTATTTCCTGTTTTTATTCGCGGTGCTTGTTTCACTGGTAATATGGATATATATGAGCTTTAACTCCACCGATGTAGACACAACGTTTACAATAAGTGATGTTCCGATCCAAACGGAGCTGTCGGATGAATCCCGTGAATTGGGGTTGCAGGTTTTTACCGCGGGTGAGCCGAAAGCAACGGTTACGGTTTCCGGCAACCGAACGGTACTGGGACTTTTAAACGAGAATGATATTACGGTTACCGCCACCGCAGGCTCCATCAACTCCGCAGGTAATTATACGCTTCCGGTATCCGCGGCAAAACGAACCTCAAGAAGCAATTTTGAAATAAAAAGCTATTCTCCGTCTACCTTGAGTGTTACCGTAGATTACTTTAAGGAGAGCGAGTTTCAAATTCAGGACGGAGTTGTAATTCGTCTTGAGGAAGGCTATTACGGCTCAACCACTATGTCCCATAGCTCGGTGAAAATATCAGGTCCGCAGACCGAAGTACTGAAAATAAAAAAAGTAGTTGCTAAGGCTAATATTTCGGATAAATTAAGCAGTTCCACCGAGGTTGACGCTGATTTGGTTCTGCTTGATGAAAACAACAAAGAGATTTCAAGCAAAATGCTCGATATGAGCACTGAATCTGTCAAAGCAACCGTAACGGTTCTGCCTGAAAAGACCGTAAAGGTTGAACCTGTTTTTGTCAATAAGCCTGAAGGCCTGAATATCACGGAGGATATGATAACAATTACTCCGTCAGACTTGCTTATTGCGGGTCCTGCCGATACCCTTGAAAAAATGGACAGCGTTCAGCTTGAACCGATCGACTTTTCAAGCATACGTAACGAAAAGGTAGACTTTGATAATCTCGGCATTAAAATTCCGGAAAACTGCAAGAGTATTAATAACTATACAACCGCCAAGGTATCTCTTGATTTGAGCGGTCTTTCATCAAAACGATTCACGGTAGACAGATTTATTGTTGAAGGTCTTTCCGACGAGTATTCCTCAACGGTAACATCAAAGAGTATAGATGTTATTGTCATAGGCTCCAAGAGCAACCTTGAAAAGCTTTCGGCGTCTCAGATTACCGCGGTTATTGATACCTCTGATTCGTCGGGAAAAACCGGTTCGGTTGAAATGCCCGTAAACTTCCGCTTCAGCGACACAACCGGGTGTTGGGCTTACGGAAAATATCAGGCGAATATCACGATTACAAAAAAATAAACTTCAGCCGTACGGCGTTTTTCTTAATAAAGCGCTGTACGGCTTTGTTGTTAATAATAAAAATGTACTGATATATTTAATAAAAAGCTCAAAAAATTATTGTATTTTTCGTCATGGAATGATATAATAAATAAGATATGCGGCATATAAATAGATTTTTGCCGTTTTTGGAGGGAGTATGAAGGAACTTTTTTCGTTAATTGCAAAGGGCAATTTTAAGGGTGTTTTTTTTGAAAAGACCGATAATGTGTTTATTCAGTTTTTTCGCTACTGCTTTGTAGGCGGTATCGCTACCCTTGTAGAGGGCGGAGCTCTTTGGCTGATTCAGCATTTTGTGTTTAAAGAGGCAGAGGGCTTTTATGTATATATCTCGCAGGGCATAGCCTTTGTGCTGGGGCTTATCGCAAATTTTATTCTATCCAAGCTGTTTGTTTTTCAGGAAAAGAGCGAAAAAACAAATGCCGCGGGTGAATTCGCGGCCTATGCAGTAATCGGCGTAGTCGGGCTTTTGGTAAAGGAGCTGCTGCTTTGGGTTTTCAATATTCAAATCGGCTGGCATTATATGCTCGTATGGGTTTTCTCTACTCTTATTGTTCTTATATGGAATTATGCGGCGAGAAAGGTTCTCCTTTACAGAAAGAAAAAATAATTATGAAAAGGTGTAAATAAAATGCAGAAGGTATTAATCATAGGCGCCGGTCCCGCGGGCTTGACGGCGGCGTATGAATTGCTTGACAAAAGCAAGGATTATGAAGTCATCGTATTTGAGGAGAGCGGCCGCTTCGGCGGTATTTCCCGAACTGTGAATTACAAGGGCAACCGCATGGACATGGGCGGACACCGCTTTTTCTCCAAGGTTCCCGAGGTAAACGAGTGGTGGGAAAAGATGCTTCCTACCCAG
>OMYD01000110.1 GCA_900315195.1 uncultured Eubacteriales bacterium
TTAATTACAGACTCAACCTTTTAGCTGCATAACAAAAGCGCAGCAGTCGTTAAACTACTACGCTTAAAATATTAAGTCCAACTTTTGGGGGTCACGTCAGCCCGCGTTTGGTTGTCGGCGTTTTTTATAGAGTTGAGTGTGGAGTTTGGAGTGTGGTGCAAGCAAACGCCTCCTTTCATAAAGGAGGTGGCACGGCATTTATGCCGTGACGGAGGATTTTTATAGAGATAATCGCATTTTTTAAATCCTCAGTCAGCTTCGCTGACAGCTCCTTTATAAAAGGAGCCTTTATTTCCGCAAGATATGACGCGCCGTTATGCCGAGCTTTCTCCAAAACCGATCTTTCCATAGGCGCGCCGGATGAAACTTCAAGTTTCCATAAACGCTTTAATAGCTTCAAGCTGCTTTCCTGCGTAATCATACGCGTATGTATAGGCGTTTTCAAGCTTATCTCTGTTCATTTCAAAGGTGCCTACAAGCGTTCTTTCGGGGCGGACAGCCATTATTTTGCCCTCATCAATATACAGCTGCATTGCGGCTGCCTGCGCGTTGTAGCGCTCAAGCCTGTCAAAAAGCCTTTTTGTAAGGTTTGGATAATTCTTATAAACCATCTGCATAGTGCGGTGGTAGCGGTTGTAGTCGGTAGCCTGCTCGGTAACGGGCTTTGACATAACGACAAGCAGCTTGTCGCAGCCCTGCGAAAAAGCGCGCTCATATGGCAGAGCGTCCGCTATGCTGCCGTCAAGGTACTCTTTGCCGTCGATCTTTACCTTTGAGTAGAGCACGGGCAGTGAGCACGAGGCGCGCAGAATATCCATAAGGCGGGTTTCGTCGCTCTTTTCGCGGAAGTATTCGGGCAAGCCCGTGGCGCAGTCGGTGGCTACGATTTCCGTGATAATATCCGACCTGAAAAAAGCCTTGAAATCAAAGGGCAGCCTTCCGTAGGGGTATTCGTAGACCATCTTTTTAAGGTCGCCGCCGAACATCTTTTTAAGTCCTACGCCCGTAAAGCCCTCTTTTTGAGGAATGATAATCTGCTTGGTTCTCTCGCTTTGACCCGCGACAAAGTTGAGCGCCGCCTGAGCGCCCGAAGAAATGCCGATAATATAATCGAAGCTGATATTGTTTTGCGCAAGACGGTCAAGCACGCCCGCGGCAAATATTCCGCGTCTGCCGCCGCCCTCAATTATCAGACCTTTCATGCTTCCTCCTTAAGCTTTGCCGTTCTTTGGTAAAAAATGTCTGCTCGCAAGCAGTCCGAAGCCCTTTGACGTCAGAATGGGCTTGGAAATTCTTTTTGCGGTTTCTTCCGTAAGGCACAGGTTCTGAGCAAATTCCCCGCCCGCCTTTTTTATGTCGGCAAGGTAGCTTTCGCGCTGTCTTATGGGGTGATCCGCCACAAAAATCTCGCCCTGCGGGCACAGAATCGGCGTGTATTTTCTGCCGCCGAGAATCAGATCAATCTGGCACAGCAACGCCGAATACACGGGTTCTGCCTCAACGTAGCCGCAGCTTGAAATTATAACCAGCTTTTTGTTATGCGCAATTTCATCTTTAAAATCATGGAACGACGCGCTGTAGGGGTCGGTGCTCTGCGACATGTACGGAACCATAAGCGGCAGGCAGCGGTCGGTAAGCGCCTTCAGCTGAGACGGCACGCCGAAAAAGTACAGCGGAAAGCTGAATATAATTATGTCCGCGCGGAAGATTTTATCGTGGATTTCCTTTACGTCGTCCTTTATTTTACAGACGCCCGTGCCGCTTTTCCAGCAGTAGTAGCAGCCCGTGCAGGGCTTTACGTCGCGCTTGTAAAGCTCAACGGTTTCAAGCTCGGTGCCGTCGGGAAATCCGCTTACAAACGCGCGCGTGATATTCATGGTGTTGCTGCGCTCGCCCTTGGGGCTTGCGTTTATTACCAAAAGCCTCATTGCGCGTATACCGTGTCCTTGTCGATTGAGGTGAACATCATGCTGCCCTTGGCTTTAACAATGCCGTCGCAGCTTATTACCGCGCTGAATTCATACGCCGCCGCGGTAGCGCGTACAACCTCAACCTTTATTTCAAGTCTGTCGCCCGGAATAACGGGGCGCACAAATTTAAAGTCCTTTACTTTTAAAAGCACATACAGCTTGTCGTCATTTGCCGCGGTGTCGGGGGAGATGACAAGGCTGCAAAGCTGTGCCGCGCTCTCGATAAGCAGCACTCCGGGCATGATCGGAGCGTCGGGGAAATGCCCCGCAAAATGCGGCTCGTTTACCGAAACGCACTTAATGCCCGTCGCACTTTTGTTTTCTTCCCATTCAGTCACCCGCTCTATCATCTGAAAGGGCGGGCGCTG